>JAYUWD010000056.1:0-21967 GCA_043753735.1 Gemmatimonadaceae bacterium | reverse complement strand
GATTCCGAACATGGACGGACACTATCCCGTGATCGGGTCGTGGATCATCGGGCAGGAAGCAAGCGGCATCGGCATTCGCGAGTCCAAACGCATCATCACCGACAACATGTCGCAGTTTGTGCCGCATCTCATCGAGGGGTAGCGGCGCTACTCTGCCAACCGTTCGACCGACGTCAGCATTCGAACAAGTCCAACATTTACCTGGGCGTTCCTACCAAAACGCTGCCTCGAAAAACGTCGGCAGGTCAATCACCAACGCTTCGTCCATCCCCTGCGGCTGCCAACGCAGCGTCGTACTCAGCACCTCACCCGGATCGGCCGCGCCACTCCATCGCGAGACATTGCGCGCGTCAGGGTTCACCACCCAGTACTCCCCAACCCCCTCACGTAAATACAGGTCGCGCTTGATCTGGTAGTCGAGCAGCGGATTGGACGGTGACCCGATTTCGACGGCAAGCAGCAGGTCACCCAGATGGTACGGGTACGGCACGCGTTTGCCGTCCACACGCCGCACGACGTAAACGTCCGGCTGCACGCGGTTACGCTTACGCTGGCCCCGCCAAACGTCGCTGGGAGAAATCATCACCTTGCCGACGTCGCTGTCGAGGAGATACGCACGCAGCCGGCTGCCCAGTTCAAGCGCGATGTCCTGATGCCCTTCGTTCGGCGACGGCGTCACGTACAGGATGCCGTCGATGAGCTCGTAGCGCTGGCCGTCGTTAGGCAACGCGTCGAGCATCTCGATATCCCAGTCGGCAACAGGTGCGGGCATGGCCATAAGCTGAAACACTCGGCGTGGAGTTGGCAAGACGGCATCCGACACAATGCCGAGCCGTGCATTGAACATCACCACCAATCCGACGCCCCCGTCATCGCAATCGCGCCGCTTTCACGCGCACACCGATGTGGTGCATCTCGACCAACGCGATCTACCGAAACGCAGCTTCGAAAAACGTCGGCAGGTCAATCACCAATGCCTCGTCCATCCCCTGCGGCTGCCAACGCAGCGTCGTACTCAGCACCTCGCCCGGATCGGCCGCGCCACTCCACCGCGAGACATTGCGCGCGTCAGGGTTCACCACCCAGTACTCCCCAACCCCCTCACGTAAATACAGGTCGCGCTTGATCTGGTAGTCGAGCCGCGGATTGGACGGCGATACGATCTCGACGGCGAGTAGCAGGTCACCCAGGTGATACGGGTAGGGTACCCGCTTGCCGTCGACCCGCCGCACCACGTACACGTCGGGCTGCACACGGTTGCGTCCGCGCTCGCCGCGCCAGACGTCGCTGGGGGAGATCATCACCGTGCCAAGCTCGCTCCCGACGAGATAGGCGATCAAGCGCCAACTCAGCTCACGCACGATGTCCTGGTGCCCCTCGTTCGGCGAGGGAGTCACGTACAGAACACCGTCAATGATCTCGTGTCGCTGCCCGTCGTCGGGCAAGGCGTCGAGCATCTCGATATCCCAGTCGGCAACAGATGCGGGCATGGCCATAAGCTGAAACACTCGGCGGGGAGTTGGCAAGACGGCATCCGACATCATGCCGAACTACGCCTGAGCATGGGTAACCGCCAGAACGCGCGCATCATCAATCCTGTGCGTCAATCCACTCAGTTCAACTGGTGCATCAATGCACAGCATCAATCCACAGCATCAATCCGCCGCAGCGCGCGGGTTAGACAGGCGATTGGCTACCGCCCGCCGTCGAAGTAGTTCACGATCAGTCGCGCAATCTCGCCGATCCGGTCTTCCGCCTCGCCATAGCTGCCGGTGATACCGTTCGCGCAAAACGCTATCACAACCGGCCCCGACTTCGTGTACACGATCCCCACGTCGTTGGCGAGATAGGGCGGCCAGTCACCGGTCTTGTGGGCCACCGGCACTTCGAGGAAGTGCGGTAGTCGCCGCGCGCCCGCAAGCTGCTGTCGCATCATGCCAAGCATCGCGACACACGAGGCCTTCGACGCGAGGGGCGATGGCAGGGCAGTCTCAGACGAGGTCGCCCCGTCGCCGCACCGCTGGAGGCGTTCCAGAAAGTGCCCGACGGCACGAGGCGTGACTTCGCCCAGCCAGTAAGTGCGGTCGCTTGTGACGGCAGCGCGAGGATTGGCGGTGTAGCCCGAGGTCGCGGCCTGTTTGAACACATCCGCCACAGTGTAGAGCAGCTTCATGCCGCCGCCGTTGGCGTCGATCCAAGCGTTGACGCGGGCAACCCCGCCGACCTGCGCAATGGCGAGGTCTGTCGCCGTGTTGTCCGACGTGATCACCATCTGAGCCAGCACGTCCCCCAGTGTGGGCTGCAGCCCCGCGTCGAAGGTGCGCAAGATGCCGGTGCCGCCCCGGCGGTCCGCCGCCGTGATGGTCAACCGCGTGCTCAGCGACAGGGTGCCCGCGTCGATCTGCTGCATCGCCAGCGCGAGAATCGGGAGCTTGATCACGCTCGCCGAGTTGAACGACTCGTCGGCGTGGACACCGGCTTCCTCACCCGTCGTCAAAAGCTTGACGTACACACCCGCGGTTCCCGGGAAACGCGCGACTTGGGCGCTGAGCAGCCGCGTGAGCCCGCTGAACGAGGAGCTCGTGCCCGACGGGGACGACTGCGCAAACACGCGAAATGGCACTCCGAGCAGCAGCCCGAGCAGGAACGTCGCGCGTCGGATGTTGGAACCGGTGAGACGGGGGCCCATGCCTACTTCTTCTCGTACCGCTTCAACGCCCTTGGCCCGACCTCGGCGCCATAAATATTTCCCGCCGCATCGACCGCGACGCCTTCTGCCGCGCTGGTGCTGCGGGGCTTTTCATCGGGGTCGGGAATGAACGCCGTCACCTTGCCGTCGCGTGCGCTGCCGATGCGCATACCGCGCTTCCACGCGCCGTGCGCGGGATTCACCGATCCCGACTCGGAGTCGGCAACATAGAGCATGTCGTTCTTGTCGATCCAGATGCCACTCGGACGGCTGAATTGATACCACGTGTCGAGCAGCTTGGCGTTCTGGCCGTAGATCTGAATGCGATCGTTGCCGCGGTCCCCGACGAATAGCCGTCCTTTGGAATCCATCGCCAGTGCGTGCGGTTGATCCATCTGCGTTTGTCCGGTACCCCAGCTCCCGAACGACTTGATCAGTTTTCCGTCTTTCGAAAATTTCAGTACGCGCGCGTTCACGCCGGCACGCGATGAATGACCTTCGGCCACGTAGATGTCACCGTTGGGTGCAACCAGCACGTCGTTGGGTTGCCAGAAGTACGCGGCATCCTTTCCGCCGCCTTTCTGGCCGAGGGTCATGAGCAGCTTGCCCGCGGTGCTGAACTTGAAGATTTGATGTCCGCGTGATGAATCGGCGGATGAAGTTCCACCAGTGCACGCACAATCGACGACCCATACGTTGCCATCGCGATCGACGTGAATGCCGTGCGGCGACAACAACATCCCCGCGCCGAACGACGCCACCAGCTTGCCCGTCGCATCGAACTTGAGAATCGGATCCAGCGTCGACGCGGCGCAGCTGTTCACACCGCACCGTTCAGCGACCCAGATGTGTTTTCCGTCCTTGTCGATGTCGACCGCGCTCGTGGAACCCCATGTCCGGCCGTCGGGAAGCTTGGCCCAGCTTTCGACAGTGCGATACGGATTTGGCAGGTCGTTGACCGGCGCCATGGTCGCCGATGAGGCCTGCGCACAGAGCTGTTGCGGCACCGCCGCCGCTGCGCTGAGCGCAACGACGGCGGTGATGACACGAGCGACGGTATGCGAGAGTTTATGCTGCACGCGTTCAGCTCCAGCTCAGGTCGTGTTTGGACAGCGGCAGCGAACGAATACGCTTGCCCGTTGCAGCGAAAATTGCGTTGGTGAGTGCTGGTGGAAGCGGAGGCAAGGCCGGCTCTCCAAGACCGGTCGGTGCATTGTTGCTCTTTTTGAAGTGCACGTCGATCGGTACAGCGTCTTGGTGGCGGAGCAGCAGAAACTCGTCGAAGTTGGCCTGCACGGCCGCGCCCTTCTCGAAGGTGATTTCCTGGCCGAGTGCCTGTGCCAAGCCATCCAGCACCGCACCCTGCACCTGCGTTTCCGCGCCCGACGGGTTGATGATCTCGCTGCCGACATCACCAACAGCCCACACTTTCTCGACCGTCAACTTGCCAGTCTTGGTCACGGTCGCCTGCACGACCTCCGCGAAGTAACCGCGATGACTGAAGTGGAATGCGAGTCCCATGCCCGTGCCCGCAGGCAGCTTCTTGCCCCAGCCTGCGCGTGTCGCAACTTCCTGCACCACTGCGGCCATGCGTGGCCCATCAAAGCTCGGCTGTTGCGGTCCCTGAGCAGCGCCCGCTGCCGGGGCCGGATCGGGGACCATGCTGTTCAGGAGATCGACGCGGAAGGCAACTCCGTCCTTGCCAGCGGCATACGCCAGTTCATCGATGAACGACTGCGTGGCGAATGCGATGCCGTTGCTGCCCGGTGCGCGCAGCGGTCCGGTGGGAACGCCCAAGGGAATGAGCGACGCCCCAAGCGCGAAGTTGGGAACGAAGCGCGCCGGGAATTCTGCTGCACCGATGCTGGCTGACGATACGAAGTTGCTCCCATCGCCGAACGAGACGAAGTGGTTTTGCCACGCGACGATCTTTCCGTTGGCATCCACGCCCCCAGCGAGATTGTGCCACCCGGCCGGGCGATAGAAGTCGTGCTGCATGTCGTCTTCGCGCGACCAGAGCAACTTCACCGGCACGCCCACTTGTTTTGCAATCCACGCGGATTCGGCCATGAAATCGTTGGTGAGCCGACGACCAAATCCACCACCCATACGCGTGATGTGCACGGTGATTGCGTCTTCCTGAATGCCAAGCGTTTTGGCGACGAGCGCGCGTCCCGGCGCGGGGTTTTGTGTCGGTGCCCACATCTCGAGCTTGCCGTTCGCCCAGCTGGCCGTGCAGTTCTGTGGCTCGAGTGGTGCGTGCGCAATGAACGGATAATAGTACGAACCCTTGGCGGTCTTGAGCGCCTTCGCGAGTGCACCATCCACGTCGCCATCCTTGCGCAACGAACGCTGTGGTGCCTGCGCCGCGAACGCCGCGGCCTGTTTATCAAAGCTCGCGGTGCTCTGCTGCGATGTGGGGTGTTCGGCCCACGTCACGGCGAGCTGACTGCGCGCCGTTTGCGTCTGCCACCAGCTGTCGGCCACGATGGCAACGCCGGCCACCAAACCGGTGAGTGTCGTCGTGCCATCTACGACAAAGGCATGCTTGACACCGGGGAGCTTCTTGATTTCGTCGACGTTTGCGCTTGCGACCTTGGCACCGAACACCGGCGACTTCACGAAAGTCGCGTACAGCATGCCCGGTACGGTGACATCGATACCGAACAAAGGCTTTCCGGTCACAATCGACTTGTTATCGACACCACGAACGCGCGTACCGATGATCTTGAAGTTCTTGGAATCTTTCAGCGGAATGGTGGCGAGATCAGGTGCCGTCATCGTGGCGGCAGCCGACGCGAGTTCGCCATACTTGAGGGTGCGACCGCTTGGGGTGTGTTTGACGACACCAAGTGCCGTTTCGCATTCGGTGGCGGGGACGCTCCACTTCTGCGCGGCCGCCCCGATCAGCATTGCACGTGCGGCGGCACCGACACGACGCATCGGCAACCAGTTGGTCGGCGTTGCGGTACTGCCACCGGCAAACTGCGCCTGAAATTTGGTCGGATCGAAATCGCCCTGCTCGACGCGCACGTTTTTCCAGTCGACATCGAGTTCTTCGGCGATGAGCATCGGCAACATCGTCTTGATGCCTTGTCCAACTTCGGGATTCTTTCCGATGATCGTGACGATGCCGTCGGGGGTGATGCGTATGAACGCATTCAGCGAAGGATCGGCGACGCCGTTGTGATCACGTCCGTCAACGCCACGGGCATCGAGTGCCGACAGCGGTTCGAAGTAACTGGCCAGCATGATTCCACCGCCAGCGATCGCCGAAACCTTGAGAAAATCGCGACGCGATACGGGCGTTTTCGAGACAGTCGGGATGGTGGTCATGATTCGGCTCCTCCCGGGTTACCGCTTGTAGCGCCGCGTGGCGCAACTTTGGCGCCGGCCTTGATATCGGCCGCGCGATGGATGGCCTGCTTGATTCGCAGATACGTGGCGCAGCGACAGAGATTGCCACTCATCGCGGCATCGATTTCGGCATCGGTTGGCTTGGGGGTCTTCTCGAGCAGCGCGGCGGCGGACATGATCTGTCCCGCCTGGCAATAACCGCATTGCGGTACGTCGAGTTCTTCCCACGCCTGTTGCAGTGCGTGCGTGCCGTCTGATGAGAGTCCTTCAATCGTGGTGATCTCCATCCCCTGCGCGGAGGCCGCGGTCACTTGGCACGAGCGCTTGGGCTTTCCGTTGAGATGCACCGTACACGCGCCACACTGCGCGGCGCCGCATCCGAATTTGGTGCCTTTCATGTCGAGGGCGTCGCGAAGCGCCCAGAGCAAGGGCGTATCAGCGGGAACGTCGGCCGTCTTGACCAGACCGTTCACTTTCAGTCGCAGCTTCATGGCGATTCCCTTTCATGGTTCAGAGCGAGGCAGGGTGCGGCATTGCCTGAACGCAATGACCGCGTCGGCGCGGGCCGGTGGCGGAACTCCTCGACGTACGTGGAATCTTGGGGCAGAACGGTGCGCCGTCCAGCGCCCGCTTCACATTGTTCCGCTAACGGTCCCATATCGGTCGACTTTCCCCCATCATTTCTCCAAATACATGTATCGGCGGGTAATCGGTCCGTGGGACGCGCGGGCGGTTCCAGCTCGCACACCGAGGCTTGTTCGGGACAATTGGGGCCCGTAAGCCTCCCCGCTCCAAGGAGGCACCCTCGACCCCCACGCGTGCCACGCGCCAATTGAGGGCGCACGGGACCATCTCCACGCTCGACAACGCCAGCCGGAATATAGACCGGCTTGGCGAACGTCTCAAGCGGCGGGGCGGGTACATGGTCTGTGATTGGAACGACGACATGGCCCGGTCATTGACTCCCGGAAAGCCTTCGCCGTATGATCTGTACCGAATGACGCGGCACAACATCGGTTTCTCACCGCACCTCTGTCTGCCCACGGCACTTCAAACGGGGCAAATTCACCAGGAAATGATTGATCATCACTTGGGCTCCCGCGCGCTGGCGCAGATGGAAGTCACGAACTCGGCGGACGTTTACCGCGTGGATCAGTTCGTGTACAATTTCAGTTAAATGACGAGTGATCGTTTCCTGTGATCGGTCACTGCACATTAGCATGCTGAACAGGCGCGTCGTTTCCGCGCAGAAACGCCCGCATCGAGTGGTCCTACCCCGCCTTCATGGAGCCGAAGATGCAGTTCGCTGAGCCGATTACCGGGACGGACGAGAGTACGGAGGTTGCGTGTGCAGGGGGCGCCAAAGCACCCGGCGAGGCGTCAATGTGCGACAATCCGGATGCGCACACGCCGCGTCCGAACGACGACGAACTCGACATGTTCGGGTTGACGCACGTCGGGCTCGTCCGGGGGGAAAACCAGGATCACTTCATGCTTGCGACGGTGCACCCGCAGTTGACGATGCACGGTACAAGCTTGCCGGATACGCGATCGCTGATGAACCCAGGGCAACGGTTGGCGTCGATCATGCTGGTCGCCGACGGTGTGGGTGGGAGCGCCGCAGGAAGCGAAGCGAGCCGACTCGCGACCGAGGCGATCATAGGCTACGTCACCTCGATATTGCGCTGCTATCACACCGTTGGTTCAACCGACGACCGTGAGTTCATGGACGCGCTGCGGGCAGCGGCGATCGATGCGCACCAGACCGTGCGAAAGGAGGCGGCTGAGCGACTCGATGGACGAGAGATGGCCACGACCATGTCGCTCGGCATTGTTGTGTGGCCTTGGCTGTACGTGCTGCAGGTTGGCGACAGTCGGTGCTACTTCTACCAAGACGGAGAGTTGCGTCAGGTGACGCGCGACCAGACGGTAGCGCAGGAGTTGGTCGATCGTGGAGTGCTGACACCGGAGCGTGCGCATTCCTCGCCGCTCAATCATGTGTTGTCGAGTGCGATCGGGGCGTCGGAAGCCTTGCCGGTTGTCACGCGTGTCGACGTGCAACAACGCGGCAGTGTCATTCTCGTTTGCAGCGACGGATTGACCAAGCATGTCAAGGATGACGAGATCGCTGAGCATCTCGCGTCGATGAAATCTGCCGAGCAGGTGTGCAATGCACTGTTGGCCTTGACGCTCGAGCGAGGTGGCTCGGACAACATCACGTTGGTTGTGGGACGCGCACTGCCCGAGCACGCCGGGTAGGAAAGTGAGTTCAGGCGCGATCGATTTCGCAACGGTTCCGCGCATCATCTGCGAAGACGGTGCATCGCGCCGACTGGGCGAGATCGTACGGGAGATGGGGTTGACGCACGTTGTGGTAGTCACGGATCGCGGATTGCTCGATGTCGGTGCGATTGGTGAGGCGATCGCCAGCCTCGGCCGCGCGGGCGTGCACTCGACGGTGTATTCGGATGTGTTGGGTGATCCACCGGAGTCATGCATCAACGATGCTGTCAGTTTCGCGCGGGAAAGCGGTGCGATGGGTGTGATCGGACTTGGAGGTGGCAGTTCGATGGATGTTGCCAAGCTGGTCGCCCTGCTTGTCACCGGCGGGTGCACGTTGGCGAATGCGTATGGCGTCGATAAAGCGGTTGGTCCACGCCTGCCATTGATTCAAGTGCCGACGACCGCGGGCACCGGATCCGAAGTGACGCCGATCGCAATCGTCACGACGCCCACGGGTAGCAAGCAGGGGGTCGTGTCGCGCCTGCTGTATGCGGACGTTGCACTGCTCGATGCCACGCTCACACTTGGGCTGCCGCCGCGCGTGACGGCGATGACCGGCATCGATGCCCTGGTGCATGCGATCGAGGCCTACACGACGCGTCACAAGAAAAACATCGTGTCGGATACGCTGGCGGTTCGCGCATTGCAGCTGCTGTCGTCGAACATGCGCGCGGTACTGGCCAACGGTAGCGACCTTGACGCACGACGGGCGATGCTGCAAGGCTCGATGTTGGCGGGGATGGCTTTCGCCAATGCGCCGGTCGCGGCGGTACACGCGTTGGCGTATCCGTTGGGTGGCGGTTTCCATGTGCCGCATGGATTGAGCAACGCCCTCGTGCTGTTGCCTGTGCTCGAGTTCAACTTGCCAGTTGCCGAGTCGCTTTATGCGGAGTTGTTGGACGCGGTTGGTGGCGCGCGCCGCGGTACGGTTGCGACAGGACGCGCGTTCGTCGACGCCATCGCGACCCTGCTGGATGACAGTGGACTGGAGCGCACACTGCGCGACGTTGGTGTGACGGTGGACGCGCTACCGATGCTCGCCACCGATGCGATGGCCGTTCAGCGATTGCTGGTCAACAATCCGCGCGACGTCACATACGACGATGCGCTGGCCATCTACACTCAGGTGTTTTGACGGTGACAGTCCCGATGTCCATGCGCAGCGTCACGCGCGAAGAGTTTCCGCATCTGACCACGCTCGATACGCGTTGGATGGACAACGATGCATACGGGCATGTCAACAACGTCGTCTATTACAGTTTCTTCGACACCGTGGTGAATCGCTGGTTGATAGAGCGTGGGGTTTTGGCGGTGGCATCGAGCAGTGAGATCGGGCTTGTGGTCGAAACCAAATGCGAATATTTCGGGCCGCTGACATTTCCTGATCGCGTGGTCGCGGGGCTGCGGGTGGCGCATATCGGTACCAGCAGTGTGCGCTACGAGATCGGGCTTTTTCGCAATGACGACGAGCAGCTCGCGGCGGCCGGCCATTTCGTGCACGTCTACGTCGATCGAGCGAGCCGACGACCGATCCGGGTGCCACAGGACGTGCGCGCTGCGCTGGCGACATTGCGAATCGGCTGATTCCCGGTAGTCTTGCTCGGGCGCTCCGATATTCGGCCGCGTTGCCCGCCGTTTTCCCGACTCACGACTGTCAGGTCATGTCATTCAAGATCCGCGCGCCGCTTATGGTGCTTGCCGTCGCGACGCTTGCCGCGTCCCCTTTTGCCGGCGCATACAGCCAGAAGGCGCAACCAAACATGCAGGGTGAGCCGATGGTGCTCACGCCCGATCTTGCTGCACTGATCGCGGACAAACCGAGTGAGTTGCGAACTGTGGTCGAGCGCTACTCGACCGATCGTCAGGGGCTCCTGCGCCGGTATCGGGTGGGGTATTCAGCGGCGCAGCGCAAGGTAATGGACAAGTTCTACGCGGCGTGGCTTGCGAAGCTGTCGACGCTCCCGTTCGACGGAATGAGTGGCGAAGCGAAGGTTGACTACGTGCTGCTCCGCAACAAGATCGAAAGTGAGCAGGCGCAGGGGGTACTCGACGCCAAGGTATGGAACGATGTCGCACCACTGATGCCCTTTGCCGACACCGTGTTTGCCCTCGAGGAATTCCGTCGCCAGATGCTCAATGTCGATCCGCAGATGTCGGCGCGCGCGCTGGAACATGTCGCGTCGATGGCCAACAAGGTGCGATTGCGGCTCGACAGTTTGGGCCCGCGCGACACCAGCAGTGCGCGCCCGTCGAAAGTTGCGGCCTACCGCGCCGCCGAGGTGCTGGTGCAGGTTCGCGCGACGCTGCAAAGCTGGTACAAATATTACGACGGCTACGATCCGATGTTCACCTGGTGGACGCGCATGCCCTATCGCGCGGCCGACACTTCGATCACGGCACTCACGCGCACGTTACGTACCCGCATCGTCGGGATTCGTCCGGGCGAGGACGATCCGATTGTGGGGCTGCCGATCGGTCGCGACGCAATTCTCGCCGATCTGCGTCACGAAATGATTGCGTATTCGCCCGAAGAGTTGATGGCGATTGCGCTGAAGGAGCTGGAGTGGGGCGAATCGGAAATGAAGAAAGCGTCGAGGGAGATGGGCTTGGGCGACGATTGGAAGGCAGCCATGGAAAAGGTGAAGCAGTCGGCCGTAGCTCCGGGCGAGCAGACCAACATGGTACGCGATCTCGAGTTTGACGGGCTCGCTTTTCTCAACAAGCATGACTTGATCACCGTGCCGCCGTTGGCGCAGGACATCTGGCGCATCGAGATGCTGTCCCCCGAGCGTCAAAAAACGAGCCCGTTCTTTCTGGGCGGTGAGATTCTACAGGTTGCCTATCCAACCGACTCGATGGCCGACGATGACAAGTTGATGTCGATGCGCGGCAACAATCCGCACTTCTCACACGCAACTGTTTTTCACGAAATGATTCCAGGGCACCACCTGCAGGGCTTCATGAACGCGCGTTACGCCGGGTATCGCAGTGAATTTCGCACGCCATTCTGGACGGAGGGCGGTGCGTTCTACTGGGAGACGATCTTCTGGGATCTGGGCTATCACGCCAAGGCAGAAGATCGGATCGGCGCACTGTTCTGGCGTATGCACCGCGCGGCGCGAATCATTTTCTCGCTCAACTTCCATTTGGGTAATTGGACACCGCAGCAGTGCATCGATTTCCTGATCGACAAGGTTGGCCACGAACGTGCCAATGCCACTGCCGAAGTGCGGCGTTCGTTTAACGGCAGCTACGGTCCGCTGTATCAGGTCGCGTACATGATGGGCGGTTTGCAATTTCGAGCGCTTCATCACGAAGTCGTGGATGGTGGCAAGATGAAGAACAAACCGTTCCACGACTTCATCTACACGCACGGCACGATGCCGGTGGAGATGGTACGCAATCTGATGCTCAAGCAGCCGGTTACGCGCGATTATCAGGCGAAATGGAAGTACGCGGCGACGCTGCCGCCGCCCGGCGGGAAGTAATCAAAAGCAACTTGCTCGCGCGCTACTCGGTGCCGGGCATGCGCAGGTGCGGCTCGTCCGGCGGCGCGCCTGCGGGGGGCGGCTCGTAGGCAAACGTCATGACCATTGCGGCGATCCAGCCAACAACTGTCCAACCGAGTAGCAGGTTGACAAACGTGACGCGCCAGCGGCGACTGCTCTGGCGTTTCCATGCGAGCAGTGTTGGCAGGATATAGACCGCGACGGTGATGATCACCATCACGCTGATACGCGAAAAGCCTTGAGACGCATCCTGCATCTGTGTCACGTTGAAGGGGTAGGCCACAAAACTCGAACTGCCAACTCCCACCTTGAGTTCCTGTTACGCCGTCTGCATCTCGCCCGCCGCCTTCTCCTGCATCGCGCTCCGCAGCAGTCCGTACGCCGTGTAGAGCACGACGACAACCACCAGCCACCGCACGGCCGTCAATGGCAACGACTTCACCAGATACGCGGCAATCAGCACAGCCGGCACCGCGCCGAGGAGTAGGCCAATGGTCGCGCGCACATTGAACCCGTTCTCGCGAATGAAGCGCACACTGGCCACCGGCATGAGAAACGCGCATGAACCCATCATGATGGGGAACGCGGTCGTGGGGTTCATGCCCAGCATGCTGATCAGAATCAGGCATGGACCGTACAGGCCAATGCCGAGTGTCATGAGTGCGCCAAGCAGAAAATTCACACCCGCACCGAGCACCAGCTTGCCGCCGGTGAGGCCAAGCGCGGTGCCACCCATCGGTGCGATGTTGAACAAGCCGAGTAGCATCAATATCGCTGCGCCGAGGAGGCAGAAGCCCATGCCAAGCTGGATGCGACGTTTCGGCCACGACACCACCACCCCGGCGCCTAGCCAAGCGCCAAGCGAGGCCGATGCGATCAGGACGATCAGCGTGGTGGCGTCCACCGGTACGGCCTGAGTGAAGATCAGCGCTTGGGCGATGGTCGGCAGCACGTAGCCGACATTGAGCGTGCCCGGAATCTCTTTATCGGGGACCATCTTCCACGCGCGAAGGATCGACGTGGTGGGCGCGAACGATCCGATGCCCAGCGTGTCGAAGAAGTTGGTCACGAAGCCGGTAGCCACCCCGCCGGCAGTGGGCGCAACCGGTAGCGACGGCACTTCGCGCTTGCGGCGCTGCACGCCGAGCACAAGGATGATCGAGTAGACGATGCCCACGAGGCAGAGCGCCGCGAGCAGGATGGTCTTCGCATTACCGAGTTCCGCCAAGCACAGCTCCAGGGAAAGGATTCGGACAAGGTAGTGCGACGATCGATAGGCGGCTACTTGGTAGCGAACCGCCTCGCGTGGTGCCACACTTTGCACGCTTCGTCACTGAAACTCACATCAATCCCACGTCTCATGCCCGACATTGCCTGCCGTGTGACGTTCGCCCTGTTTAGCGCATGCGCGCTCACCATTCACACGCCGCCGGTGTGCGCGCAAAGCACGACCGACACTCGGCTGCTCAGTCAACCCGCCGTAAGCGCTACACACGTTGCGTTCGCGTACGCCGGCGATATCTGGTCGGCGAAGTTGGACGGCAGCGATGTGCGGCGATTAACGACGGCAGACGGCGACGAGAATGCGCCGGTCTTCTCGCCGGACGGCTCGATGATTGCGTTCACCGGCAATTACGACGGCAATCAGGATGTGTACGTGATTCCGGTAGGCGGCGGGAGTCCACGCCGATTGACGTATCACCCGGGTGCTGATGTCGCTCAGGCGTTCACAGCTGATGGCCGGCGGGTGCTGTTCACGTCGGGACGCAACGCCTTTACTGGTGCGCATTCGCAGTTGTACACCGTGTCGATTGACGGCGGCGCCGAAGATCGATTGCCGATTCCGAATGCATATCAGGCGACGTTTTCGCCAGATGGAAAGCGGGTAGCGTACAACGCGTTGCCGCCGGCTTTCACGCAATGGAAGCACTATCGCGGTGGTCGCAACTCAGTGATCACGTTGTATACGAGTGGCACACACGCAGTGGAAAAGATCCCGCAGCCCGCCTCGCGATCCAACGATGTCGACGCGATGTGGGTTGGCGACGTTGTCTATTTCCGATCTGATCGCGACGGCGAATTCAACCTTTACGCGTACGACACCAAGACGAAACAGCTGCGTGCCCTCACCAAATATGCCGATTTTCCCGTACTCGGCGCTGCGGCGGGTGGTGGCAAGATTGTTTTCGAGCAGGCCGGCTTGTTGCACGTGATGGACGTCGGTTCCACTCAAGTGAAAAAACTGACCATCGGCGTCGCGGCAGATTTGCGTGAAGTGCGCCAACGTTGGGCGCGGGGCAACAACTACATACGTAACGCGGACATTTCGCCGACCGGCGCACGCGCGGTTCTCGAGTTCCGCGGCGAGATCGTCACCGTGCCGGCAGAGAAGGGAGACGTGCGCAATCTTACCAACTCACCAGGTGCAAACGATCGATCGCCGGCGTGGTCGCCCGACGGTGCGCGGATTGCGTGGTTCTCCGACGAAGGTGGTGAGTATCAACTGCACATCGTATCACAAGACGGCAAGGGCGAGCACAAGAAGTACAAGCCTGGTGGCAATGGTTTCTACGATCGCCCGCGTTGGTCGCCCGACGGCGCGCGTATCGCATACCTCGACAACTCGCAGTCCATCTACGTGATCGATCTCAAAACGGGGATAGCGAAGCGAGTGGGCGGGAACCGCATTTATACGCCGTTGCAGATCGTCAATTACTCCTGGTCTCCCGATTCCAAATGGCTGGCGTATTCGGTGGGCACGCAGGCGCTCACGACTTCGGCGCTTGTGTACAACGTGGACGATGATAAATCGCAGCGCATCACTGATGGGTTGAGCGCCGTCGCCGAGCCGGTGTTCGATCGCAGCGGCAAGTATTTGTATCTGCTCGGTTCGACCGACGCGGGTCCGACACTGGACTGGTTCGCGCAGTCAAACACGTCGATCCCTGTAACGCGTGCGATCTATGCCGTCGTATTGCGCAAGGATCTGCCCAATCCGTTCGGCCGCGAGAGTGATGAAGAAAAGGCGGCGGCAGCAATGGTACCGGCACCTCCGCCGGTTGCGGCAGCGGCGGCCTTGCCTGCAGCAGCGCCTACGCCGGCACCGGCTCGTCCAGCGCCCCCCGCCGTGACGCGCATCGATTTCGAGGGGCTTGAACAGCGGATCGTCGCATTTCCCGTGGGCGCGGCGGACATTTCAAACATCGAGGCCGGCGAAGCAGGTGTGCTCTTCTTTGTGCGCACAGCGGACAATGTGCCTGTGCTGCACCGTTACGATGTAGCCAAGCGGAAGGACGATGTATTCCTCACCAACGTCGGCGGATACAAACTCTCCGGCGATGGCAAGAAGATTCTCTTTGGGTCGATGGGTGCCTGGTCGATCGCAGCGAGCACGATAGCTCCACCGCCAACAACGCCGCGTCTTGCAACGGCGGACATCGAAGTGCTCATCGATCCGCGAGCCGAGTGGACGCAGATCTACGATGAGGCATGGCGTATCAATCGCGACTATTTCTACGCCCCGAACATGCACGGCGTGGACTGGGAGGCGGCTCGTAAAAAGTATGCGCAGTTTCTTCCCGATGCCGTCACCAAGGAAGACGTGAATCGCATCACGCAGTGGTTGATGAGTGAACTCGGTGTCGGTCACCATCGCGGTGGTGGCGGAGATCGACTCACCGCTGCGCGAAACATTCCCGGCGGACTACTGGGCGCTGATTACGCGATTGCCAATGGTCGCTATCGCTTTGCGAAGGTATACGGGGGACTCAACTGGAATCCTGCGTTGCGTGCGCCGCTGACCGAGCCCGGTGTGGATGTGAATGCGGGCGATTATCTGCTCGCTGTGCGCGGCATGAATGTGCCCGCGACAGCCAATCTCTACAGCTTTTTCGAGAACACATCGGGCAAACAGATAGAGATCACGGTTGGACCAAACGCTGACGGTAGTGGTTCGCGCACCGTGCAAGTGGTGCCGATCGCAAATGAAGCCGCGCTGCGTAACCGCGCCTGGGTGGAGGGTAATTTGCGGAAGGTGGATTCGATCTCAGGGGGGCGTGTCGCGTACGTGTACGTGCCGAACACCGCGCAACCGGGCTACGAGTACTTCAAACGTTACTTCTATCCGCAGGTGCAGAAAGACGGAATCGTTGTTGACGAACGATTCAACGGTGGTGGTCAGGTTGCCGACTATTACATCGATATTCTACGACGTCCGCTGGTGAGCCATTGGGCCATGCGATACGGCGAAGATTTGCGTACGCCGACAGCATCGATTCAAGGACCGAAAGCACTGGTTGTCGACGAAATGGCGGGCTCGGGCGGCGATCTCTTTCCGTGGATGTGGAACAAGTTCAAGCTCGGCCCGATCGTAGGAAAGCGGACCTGGGGTGGACTGGTTGGTACGCTTGGCTTTCCGACATTGATGGACGGTGGTTCGATCACCGCACCCAACCTGGCCATCTGGACGCAAGACGGTGGTTGGGTTGTCGAGAATGAAGGTGTCGCGCCTGATGTCGAAGTGGAGCAGTCGCCGGCCGACGTGATTGCTGGTCGAGATCCGCAGTTGGAGAAGGCGGTCGAGTTGGTTATGGCGGAGCTCAAGAAGAACCCGCCGGTCAAAGCGGTGCATCCCGCGTACCCGAACAAAACGATCAAGAAGTGAGTTATCGCGTTCCCCGATTGCGCCCGCTCCGGTACTCTTGAAGAATCGAAGTTCCCCGCTCCCTTTTCACACCGCCCCATGGCTATCGAATCAAAGCCCAGCCGCAACGAAGAAGAGTATTTCGCTCGTGTCGACGCCGACCTGAAGAAGGAGCTGCGGGCGCGAGCCGACGCCGAACGCGCAACGCAGATCGCGGCGGAGCGTAACAAGTGTCCGCGTGATGGCACGACGCTGGTGTCCAAGGAGAGCAACCATGTGACCATTGACCAGTGCCCAACTTGCGAGGGGATTTGGCTGGACAAGGGGGAACTTGAAATCCTCGCGGCGGGTCAAGCCGAGCACGCTGGATTTGTCGGGTCGCTGCTCAACATTTTCAAGTAGTTTCATCGAGTGAGCGTGCGATGCTTTGCGAGTGCGATGATGGGCTGGTGACTGACATCATCGCATAGCCGTCGCGGATCACTCCATGGACAACGTCACACACGCGCTCGCTGGCGGACTGATCGCTGCCGCGGCGGTGGCGCTCGCGGATCATCGTGCCCGAAAGAATGCAGTATCGAACGAGGTGGCGACCGCTGCGGACGGTACACCGACATTCGGTCGTACAGCGGCCATTCTTGCGGTCGTCGCAGCCGAATTCCCCGACATCGATCTGGTCTACGTAGGGCGCACGCTCGATGGCGGCAAGTTGGCGTACATGCTCCATCATCGCGGACATACGCACACGGTTCTTTTTGCGGTGCTGTCCGCGATTGTGCTCTGGGCAATCACACTGGCTGTCGTTCAGAAATGCCGCGCGGAGCCGCTTCGGTGGTCACTGCTGGCTGTCGCCCTCGCGGGGACCGGGTCGCACCTGCTGCTCGACTTCACGAACAGCTACGGAGTCCATCCCTTCTGGCCGGTGGCATCGTCGTGGTACTACGGCGACGCGCTATTCATCATCGAGCCGTGGCTCTGGGTAGTGTCGCTGCCGGTGCTGTGGTATTTCACTCGTATTGGCGCGGTACGGGTCGCGTGTGCAGTGGCGCTCGCGGCGATTCTCGTTTTGGCATGGACCGTCGATCTCGTTGGACGTGATGTCGCGCTTGCGCTGACCATCGGGGCAGTGTTGTGGGGCCTCGCGGTCCGCGCGGCGCATGTGAACCGACGCTGGTTGTACGGCGTGTTCGGGTGGTCCGTGATTGTGGGGATGTTTTTTGTCGCGTCCATGCGCGCGCGTGATGCTGTCCTCGCAGCGGTTGAGCCCGGAACCTTTCGCGACGTGTCGCTTACGCCGGCGCCGAGCAACCCACTCTGTTTTCGTGCGCTGGCGGTCCAGTTGGACGGCGAAAGCTATCAAGTGACGGCCGCGTCGGTCGCTCCGTTCCCTGCATTGCGAAACGCGCTGGCGTGCGCTGCGCTCACCGAAGAGCGCAGCGCTGCAGCCGCGCGCCTTGGTACGATGCTGCCGCGTTCACAGGCCACTTCCGGCGCCGTGCATTGGGAGCAGCGGTGGAGTGCACCCCGCACGTCTCTCGTCGAACTGGTGAAGCAAAATTGCGAGATCGCGGCTGCCATGCGTTTCATGCGCGTTCCGTTCTGGCGTGTCGATTCCCAAGGACAAATTGTGTTTACCGATCTGCGTTACGGCGATCGCAACGGTGGGTTTGCCGAGATTACCACCCCCCGGCAACGAACCGGCTGTGTCGGCGTGGTGCCCGGTTGGCGACCACCGCGCGCAGACATTTCTGGCGAATAAGCCACCGTTGTGCATCTTTTGGCGAAACCGTGCATCATCAGTGCACGTGCAAGTTGCAGCAAACATTTCCCTCGCTCGAGGCCCGTGGTGACCGAACAACCCAGGAAAAGCGTGCGCGAGCGATTGGCTCACGTGCGCGCCGGCACGCGACTTGTTGTTGGACTTGTCGCAAGTGTACTGACGGCACTGCTGCTCCCCCAAGATCTCTCGCGTGAAATTCGCGCGGTCGCATCGTGGGATGGTTTTGCCGTCGTTTCGCTTGCCTCGACATGGTTCACAATCCTTACCGTGGAACCCGAGCAGATCAGCATGCTCGCGCGACGTGAAGATCCGAGTCGGATCGCGTCGATGGTGCTGGTGCTGCTTGGCGCGTCCGCGTCCATTCTCGCCGTGGTGGTGCTGCTGCAATCGAGCACGAAGTTGTTCGGCCAGGAGAAGATTGAAGTCATCGCGTTGGCGCTGTCGGCTGTGGCCTTGGGGTGGTTTCTGATTCATACCGTCTTCACGCTTCGTTACGCGCATGTGTACTACGACGCGCCCGACGGGCAAAAACAATTGGAGTTTCCCGGCAACGACACCATGCCCGACTATCTCGACTTTGCGTATTTCGCTTTTGTCGTTGGAATGACGGCGCAAACTTCAGACGTGTGTGTCAGCGGTCGACCCATGCGCCGCGCCGCGCTGCTGCATGGGATCGTATCGTACGTCTTCAACACTGCGGTCGTGGCGTTGAGTATTGGCGTATTGACCACGCTGCTGTGAACGTGGCCCGACGTCGATGAATCGCGCCGTGACCGCCGCATATTCCGTCTCGGCACATCCCGTTGCCGCACGGGTGGGAAGCAACATCGCATCGGCCATCGTGTGCGTGGTTGCGCTGGCGACGGCGTGCGCACGCCCACTGACGCCCACTACTGCAGGCACGCAGGCGCCGGCTGCCCCAACAACGGCACAGGTCGCGGCACTGCTGCTCGATCCCGCCAACCCGGAATGGCGACGCGCTGCACCAGCGCTATCCCATTTGCAATTCGAGACCACCAAGGGCGTGTTCGTACTGGAACTGGTGCGTGCATGGGGACCGATCGGTGCAGATCGTTTGTACAATCTCGCGCGACTGGGCTACTACAACGACACGCGTTTTCATCGCGTTCGCACCGGCTACATCGCGCAATGGGGAATGCACGGCGACCCTGCGGTAAACGCCGCGTGGAAAGTACGCTACCTCCCAGACGATCCACCTCGCTCGCACAACAGCCGCGGCACATTTGCATTCTCGTATCAAGGGCCGGGGCACGAGAACACGCGCAACACGCAGCTGTATGTCAATCTCTCCGACAATTTGCGCAACGATGCCGAGCCATTCACAGTGCTCGGCACCGTGGTGAAAGGCATGGCGGTTCTGGACAGTCTCTACGGCGGCTATGGCGAGGAGTCAGGAAGCGGCGTGCGACAGGGAAGGCAAGGGCCGCTTGAACGCGGTGGCAATGCGTTCATGGATCGCGAATATCCCAAGCTCGATCGCATCCGACGCGTGACGGTGCAGCAGGTACGTTGATCGTTCGAAATTGGCACATCGACACACCTCCGCGCCGATCAGCGCGCCGGCGCAAATACCATGCTGCTACACAGTCGGCCGCGCGCCTGCGAGTTGGTGCTCTGGGCTGACGCTCGACTTGCCGCCTGCGCGCAGAAAATCCGCAAACTCCTCCGGCAGTCCGGCGTTGATCACACCGTTCGCGGCACTCTCGACGTCATACGGCACACGCACGAATTCCACGGTCGCAGCACCCTCGCCAAGATCAAGCCGTACATAACCCGCGCGCCAATCGCCGTCTTTGGGGCGACCGACACTCCCGGTGTTCACAAAGAGAATTCCATCAACGGTGCGATGCCACGCCTTGTGCGTATGCCCAAAGGCAATCACATCACCCGATCTGAGTCCGACCAGTGCCGCCATTTTGAGACAGAACTCATCGGACCGATCGTCTGTCCAGTACACGGTGTTGAGCGTCGGCATGCCGTGCACCAGCACCAGTCTCGGCCCGCTTGCATGTCCGCCGAGTGGTCGCAGGTCGATTGAAAATGGCAGGGCGGCGAGGAACTGTTTCGTGGCTAACGTGACAGTGCGACAGGTGTAATCGAAGCTGATATGAGCCAGCTCCTCCTGCCGCACGCTTTCGGATTTGCAACCGCAGTGCTTGTAGGCCGTCGCGACCGTGGAGTCGTAGTTACCCGCAATGCCGACGATGGCGCGCGCGCGCACCCGATCGACCACTTCATTGGGGTTGCTTGAGTAGCCGACCAGATCACCCAAGTGGTAGATCGCGTCTGTGTCCCCACGCGCATCAATATCGGCGAGCACTGCATCGAACGCGTGCAGATTGGCGTGAATGTCGGAAATGAGTGCGATACGCATCATGTACTCCGCATCGAAGTCTGCTTTCCGATCCCGAAATATCGGCGGCGCGCCCACAGCGACACGTACACAAGTCCAACCAGCGCCGGCACCTCGATCAGTGGACCAATGACAGCCGCGAGGGCTTCGCCGGAGCTGATGCCAAACGTTGCCACCGCGACCGCGATCGCGAGCTCGAAGTTGTTTCCTGCCGCGGTGAACGACAGCGACGCCGTCGTTTCGTAGTTGAACCCGAGTCGTCGCGAAAGCCAGAATGCGACACCGAACATCACTCCGAAATACACCAGCATCGGGATCGCGATACGCACAACATCGAGCGGCAATGAAAGAATGCGGTTGCCCTGCATCGCAAACATCAGCACGATCGTGTAGAGCAGTCCGAGCAACGCTGTTGGTCCGAATTTCGGCATGAACACTCCGTCGTACCACGTCGAGCCCTTCGTGGCTACCAGTATCTTGCGCGTCAGGTAGCCGGCGGCCAGCGGTACGCCGAGAAAGATTGCGACGCTCTGCGCGATCTGGCCCATCGAGACGTGCAGCGTGGCCACGTCCGCACCAAACCATGACGGAACAACAGTCAGAAAAAGCCAGCCAAGCACCGAGTACGTAAGAATCTGGAAGACGGAGTTCAGCGCCACGAGCACTGCGGCCAGCTCTCCCGACCCACAGGCGAGTGAATTCCAGATCAGCACCATCGCGATGCACCGCGCGAGGCCAATCAGAACAAGCCCGTTGCGGTAGGCCGGAAGGTCTGGCAGAAAAAGCCACGCCAACGCGAGCATCAGCAGCGGACCGATGACCCAGTTCAACACCAGCGAGGTGCCGATCAGTCGAGTGTCACGCGCGTGCTGACCGATGGTTTCGTATCGCACCTTTGCGAGCACGGGATACATCATCCACAGCAGCCCCACCGCGATCGGTACCGACACGCCGTTCACCTGCACACGATCGAGGGTGGCCCCCAAGCCCGGGTACATTCGGCCCAGCACGAGGCCAACGGCCATCGCGGCAAAAATCCACAGTGGCAGAAATCGATCGAGCGTCGACAGTCGTTGCAGGATCGGCACCGGTCGATCGGTCGCGATACTTGATACCGCCGGCGCCGATGCCGTCATCAGCAGGCTTTCTGTTCAGTTCCTACGATCGGTGCGGCGAGCGGCTTCGTGGCGCGGACAAAGGCGGCCATGATCTTGCCCTCCATCGCGGCAACGTTTGATGTATCCAGCCCCGATTCCGTCAGAAACTGCAACGCATCCTCCGCCTTGTAGACGCGCGTTGGCTCGATGCTGGTGTCCGTGAAGCCCGCGTCGCC
>JAYUWD010000055.1:0-7288 GCA_043753735.1 Gemmatimonadaceae bacterium | reverse complement strand
GCGCGAGCGTCTGGCGCACGCGCCGACCAATCAAAAAGTACAGCGCGCCAGCGACCGCACCAACGCAGGCGAGAAAGTCGCCCAGCAACGCGCGCGATCGCGCGACACTAACCGACGCTGAGGTGACCGTTCCTGCTGGCGACGTGAGGGCGTGCCAAATTCCCGATGGACCGCCGGGGACGTCTGCCAGACCCACCACCAGCGCGCCCAACACCGCAATCCCGATACCGCTCCACTGCCGACGAGACGGCGGCTCGCCGAGCCAGCGCGCGGAAAAAATCGCGATGATGACGGGCTGCAAATTCACCAGAGACACTGACGCCGCGACGCTTGTGTAGCGCAGCGAGACATTCCAGCTCCAGAAGTGAAGGGCGAGCAGCACGCCGGCCAACGTCGTCAACACGAAATCTCGTGGGCGGAGCAATCGCCAGGCGCGCCATTCCCCACCAACGACCAGCGCTGCCGCAATGATCACAAGCGAAACGCCGAGTCGCCACGCCGCGATCACCAGTGCTGGCGCCGACGAGAGTCGCGTGAGCGGCGCGGCGAGCGAAATGCCGAACAGCGCGGCGAGGAGCACCATCAAGGGCATGCGCCCCGGCGCATTCCCAGAGCCAACAGTGCGGTTGACGTTGACGGTGTCGGGGGTTGGCGTGGTCTCTGTCACTATTGCCGAAGGTAACGCGCTGCTGTCGTCACAGGCAGCCGACTCTTACCTTCCCCACGCATGACGATCGAGCCGACGCGCACCAATCCACCCACCATTTCGCGAAGTCGGCTCGAGACGCTTCTGGCCGCCGCGCAATCGCAGCACGTGGTCATCGTCGGTGACGCCATGCTGGACGTGTACCTGCGCGGGGACGTCGATCGCATTTCCCCTGAGGCGCCGGTCCCGGTGGTGCGCGTTCGTGAACGCAAACTGGCACTCGGCGGAGCGGCCAACGTCGCGCAGAACGTTGCCGCACTCGGCGCCGGGTGTGATCTCGTCGCCGTAGTTGGTGACGATACCACAGGTGCAATTCTCCGCGCCCATCTCGACGCCGGGGGCATGCAATCGCGATCCTTGGTGACTGGAAGTCGACCGACAACCACGAAGACGCGGGTCATGGCCCGATCGCAGCAGCTTGTTCGCTTTGACGAAGAAGACGACGCTGATCTCACCGCCGACGAGGTCGCACTCGTGCTCGCCGCCATCGCACGCGCGCTTCCCGAAGCTACAGCACTTGTCTTCGAGGATTACAACAAAGGCGTGCTGGTCCCGGAAGTGATTGAGGGGGCCATTGCACTTGCGCGCGAGCGTGGCATTCCGATCGTCGTGGATCCGAAATTCCGCAACTTCTTTGCATATCGTGGAGCGACGGTATTCAAGCCCAATCGCCGCGAGCTTGAAAGCGCGTTGGGTGCCGCGGTAGATCTTGAACACCCCGCTGCACTGCCAATGACATTCGAGCGGCTGGGCGTCGATCATCTCCTGCTCACACTCGGCGAGCAAGGCATGGCGCTCGTGTCGTCCGACTCGGTTGTTCACCGCGTGCCGACAACCGCGCGAGAGGTGTACGATGTCGTGGGGGCCGGCGACACAGTCACTGCATATCTCGCTACCATGCTCGCGGCAGGAGCTTCCGCACTCGAAGCGGCCATCGTTGCGAACTATGCCGCAGGCGTTGAAGTCGGCAAACTGGGCGCCGCAACGGTCACTCCGGGCGAAGTGCTCGAGGCGTTCGACGCGCACCACGAGGCTCGTGGGACACAAAGCTGAACGTCGTTGGTGAACGCGCCCTCGGCACGTTTGAGAGCGCGCGTTGCCGCAACAGCTGCAAGAGGGCAGATTGGAGTTGCAGGAGTTGCACCTTCAGCGCTTGAAGGCGTTGCCGTTTCGGTCCGGTAGCTTAGTTGGTCAAAGCGCTCGACTCATAATCGAAGGATCGTGGGTTCAAGTCCCACCCGGACCATTTTCGTACGTGTTTGCTGCTCGCTACGATGCTGCGGGGGGTTCCATCACTCCCGCTCGACCGTTACGTTTTCCGATCCGCGTAGGTCGCCAGCAGTTGCGGGTTTTGTGCGTACCGAAGCATCAAATGGTCGCGTAGCTCAGCTGGTTAGAGCGCTGCTTTCACACAGCAGAGGTCCGGGGTTCGAGTCCCTGCGCGACCACTTAGAAAATTCATATGAAACGAGGCCGATGATCAACTGATCGTCGGCCTCGTTTTCTTGTGGCTACGCCCAGCCGAATCAGTGAGCGGGGACCGAATGCGTGCTGTCGATGACTGGCGCTCGCAGCGCGTTATTGCGTGACGCCGACGTGACGGTGATCCCTGCGCCGGCCTGACGCAGTCGCCCCATCGCGCGCTCGTCGAGCCGCGCACGCACCACCATCATGTCATCTTCGTTGCGCTGATCGAGCACCTCCCCATCGCGATGCACCTCAGCAAGCATGCGACCGTTGGACGCAGGGATGCGGATTTCGAGAAGCGGCCGCTGGTTACGAAGCGCGTCGCGCAGCGCAGAACGCAGCGACTCGAGCCCGTCGCTCTGCAACGCGGACACGAACAACGTACCCGGCATGAGGTTGGTCACACGTTGCTGCAAGGCTTCGGCGTCGTCGGGAGTCAACGCATCCATCTTATTCATGACGTGAATGGTCGGTTGCGATGCGAGTTCCAGGTCTGCAAGCACGCCATCCACAACTATTCGATGCTCCTCCCAGGCCGGATGACTTGCATCGATCACGTGTAGCAGCAGATCGGCTTCCTTCGCTTCGGCCAACGTCGCGCGGAACGACGCAACAAGGTGGTGAGGAAGTTTGCGAATGAATCCCACGGTATCCGTAAGCAGGACCGTGTACCCGTCACCAACTTCAACTTCCCGTGTGAGTGGATCGAGCGTGGCGAACAGGCGATCTTCCACAAAGACCTGCTGGTCGTCGGCAAGCGCGCGCAAAATGGACGACTTGCCGGCGTTGGTGTAGCCCACCAATCCCACGCGGAAATGAGTTTTGCGACCGTGCCGCTGAATCTCACGTGCCCGATCCACGTCTTCCAGGCGCTCAGCCAACACCTTGATGCGATGCTGGATCAAACGGCGGTCGGTTTCTAACTGTGTTTCGCCGGGGCCGCGCACGCCGATACCACCGCGAAATTTTTCAAGGTGGGTCCACATGCGGGTCAGGCGCGGCAACATGTACTTGAGTTGCGCCACTTCGACCTGCATCCGTGCTTCACTCGAACGCGCGCGGGTTGCAAAAATGTCCAGGATAAGTTCAGCCCGATCCATAACGCGCGTATTCACCGCCAGCTCGATGTTCTTGCTTTGCGCGGGCGAAAGCTCGTCGTCGAAGATGACCAGCGTTGCCTCGAGCTCTAGAATGCGCAGCCTCAGCTCTTCAATCTTCCCCTTTCCGAGGTACGTCCCCGGATGCGGTCGATCGAGCTGCTGCGTGACAATCCCCACCACTTGCGCGCCCGCGGTGTCGGCCAGTCGGCCCAGTTCTTCAAGATGCTCGTCCATGTGCACGCGCGCACGGCTGCTCTTCGACGGGGCAGCCACGAGCACGGCGCGCTCCGTGGCTGGTGCGAGTGAAATGATTTCGCGGCTGATGAGCTTATCCCTCGTGGTATCGTGAGGCGTGTCAAACGATAGAGTAGTCTAGTAGCATGTCGGCCAAGTCTCGCTCCAAAACGGCCGGCGCTCCAACTCTCTTCTAGCGCCCTTTGCCCGCGACGGACGAGTAGCGTCCAGTGCGATCGTAGGGCCGAGAGAAACTGCCGAGTGGCGTACCAACGGTGAAGTCGCCACGCACGCGATAATTCACGGTTCCGGCTGAGATCAGGGAGCGACCAGCAGCACCCAAACCCGCATACGTAAATCTGACGGGTAGCCGGACGGTCGATGAATCGCCGCTGTTGACGGTGAAGCGACTATCCAGTTCACCGTTGCCAAGCTGCACTGAATCCACATCGACGCGGTACGTCATCTTGGTTGCGTCGAGCGCAAAGCGGTTCGGGTTGTAGATGGAAAGTACGACGTCCACACTGCCGCCGGAAATTCCCAAACCCGTGATCGTGAATTCCTTAAGCGAAACGACCGGTTCCTTAAAAGTGGCACGGCCGAGTGTTGCGCAGGCGCCAACGATGAGGGCGAGCGCGGCGAGCGATGCGCCCATTGCCCAGCGGCGACGTACAGACAAAGTGTAAACCATCAGGGGGACTCTCCGGCGGGAGTGGACGTTGGTGCGGGCAATATCGATTCGTTCGGCGCGACATGCGCCTGGTCGCGCAACTGGGCCCACCACGCTAAACGTTTCGCGATATCACGCTCGAAACCGAAAGGCCCGGGCTCGTAAAAAGTTCGCCCCTCCAATAAAGCTGGCAGGTATTGCTGCGGCGTGTAGGCTTCGGGGACTGCGTGAGCATACTGGTACCCTGCCCCATATCCGAGTTCCTTCATCAGCCCTGTAGGCGCGTTGCGCAAATGCAGCGGTACAGGGGCTGTCGGTGTCGCACGCGCGGCATCGAGTGCGGCCTTCCACGCATCGTACACCCGCGCTGACTTGGGTGCGGTTGCGAGATAGACAGCAGCCTCGGCAAGTGCCAGCTCGCCTTCGGGCGAACCAAGACGTTCGTAGGTTTCCGCGGCCGTCGTTGCAATCGTAAGCGCCTGAGGATCCGCGAGGCCGATGTCCTCAGTGGCCATGCGAATCATGCGGCGCGCGATGTAGCGGGGATCCTCGCCGCCATCAATCATACGTGCGAGCCAGTACAACGATCCCTGCGGGTCACTTCCGCGCAACGCCTTGTGCAGTGCGGAGATCAAATTGTAGTGCTCTTCACCACTCTTGTCGTAACGGGGCACTCGATGCTGCACCGCCGACTCGACGGTGTCGCGCGTGATGACGTCGCGATCATCGGTCAGCGTCGCTGCCGCCTCCAGAATTCCAAGTGTGCGACGCGCGTCGCCATCCGCCTGCTCGGCGAGCAACCTGCGCGCAGACGACTCAATCGTAAGCTGACGCGCACCGAGTCCTCGTTCAGTGTCCGCAAGCGCACGATCGATCAATCCTTCCAATTCGGCCGCATCGATCGACTCGAGCACAAGCACACGAACCCGCGACAGCAACGCACCGGTCAGGGCGAACGACGGATTCTCTGTAGTCGCGCCAACCAACACGACGGTGCCTGCTTCCACGTGCGGAAGAAACGCATCTTGTTGCGCGCGATTGAACCGGTGAATTTCGTCGACAAACAGAATCGTTCCGCGTCCGGTGTCTCGACGCCTCTCGGCTTCCGCGACCACCTCACGCACGCGCGCAACGCCATCGCTGACAGCCGAGAATGAAACGAAGGCTGCATCTGCGGATTGCGCAAAGAGACGCGCCAGCGTCGTCTTCCCAACGCCGGGCGGCCCCCAAAGCACCATCGAGTCCACCACGCCGCGAGCGAGCTGTTCCCGAAGCGGCTTGCCGACGCCCAGCAAATGCCGCTGCCCGATGTACTCATCGAGAGTGCGTGGCCGTAGTCGCGCGGCGAGCGGCTCAGGCACGCGGCTGGCAAAGAGTGATGTACCAGGAGCCTCGGCATTCCCACGGGCTTTGGTCAAAGCGACCGCACCGCCGCGAGCGGAGCGGCAAGAAGCCCAAGTCGAGCGGAGGCAGACTCCAGCGCATCGGTCAGACTCGCGATCGGGCTGAGAGCACGGCGATCGAGTGTCCAGACCGCACTTGGCAGAGCAGCGCGTTCGACCAGACCGAGACCTTCCAAGACAAAGAGCCACCGGTCCGATCGAGAGTAGATGATCAGCCCCATTTCTGGAGTCAACGTGAGCTGATCGTCGGGTGTGACAATCGTGACCTCAACGCCACCATAGGTTGCCAATATCAGGCGCAACCGGCCGATGGCCTCTCGCACGTCCGGAAGTGCGAGCAGCTCACCGCTCCAACGGACATTATCGCGCAGACTGTCGATAACGACATCCACGGCTGGATCGAGTTGATCCGAAAGCAGGTGAAGCAGATCGACGGCACGATCAGCGATGACGCCGATTCGAGCGAGATGCACCCCACCCGCGGTCGAGGCGACAAACCACTCCGCAGCGCGACCAAATCGTTGGGCAGTATTGCCAACGTCAGCTTCCCGATGCGTCACCGGCCGCGAGCCTCCGATTCAGTGACAACAAACGTCTTCGCCATGGCAAGAAGATTGGCGCGGTCATTGAACGAGGGATCGGCGATCACGGCGGAAAGCGCTGCTGCAAATATGCGACCATAAACAGGACCAGCCGGTATCCCTACAGACCGGAGGTCGTCCCCGTCAATCACGAGATCCGAAACTTCGATCGCATCATTAAAGGCAATGCGCGCGAGCTGCCGGAAAAGCGTACGCACCCGCTCCGGCGTGGGGGCCACGCCCGTTGGCAAGACCGACCAACGCGCTGCGGCCAGACGCAGAAACGGTGAGACGCGTAACCGTCCAATCGCTGCTGCAAGCGGGCGCAGCTCCGCGTCGGTCGGTGGTTCGGTGGCGAGCAATTGCGCTGCCAGCGACCGGCCAAATCGCTCCCAAACATTGACCAACCCCGTGACCCAGCCAACGTCAGCGTTCGAAAAGCGGAGCGCCCGGAGCGATTCAGTTGTGGCTACGCCGCCCGCGTTACTGAAAAGCGCGGCTATTCGAAGACTTCGCCGACCGGGCCGGCCACGGAGGCCTGGCGTCGGCAAACGGTCCACGGCCAGCAGAATATCGTTGGACACCGCGGCCAGCACAGGGACCAAAGACGCGAAGGCCCCCGCGTCACGCCAGAGTGCAAGTGCGCGTGACGGGAGGCGCACCTGATCCATCGTTTTCTCGATCTCCTGCTTCACTCGTTCAGGTGAGAGTCGCGACAGATAGGGCGCGCTCCCGACGATCGCGCGCCAAGTTGCAGCTTCGATTTCAAAATCGAATCTGGAGGCAAATCGAATGGCGCGGAGCGCCCTCAATCGGTCCTCCTCCAGACGAGCCTCGGCGTCACCAACGGCGCGCACCAGCCGAGAGGAGAGGTCGTGTCGACCGCCGAATGGGTCGTGAAGTTTTCCAACAATCGGGTCGAATGCGATCGCGTTTATCGTAAAGTCTCGACGCGCCAAATCGTCATCCAGCGAGGCGCCAAACTCAACGACTGCGTGCCTGCCATCGGTGGACACATCGCGCCGGAACGTCGTCACCTCGTGCATGACACCGGCGGCATCAAGCACGCCGACCGTACCAAATTCGATGCCAACGGGGACCGTTCGACGGAAAAGACGGAGCACTGC
>JAYUWD010000054.1:0-7288 GCA_043753735.1 Gemmatimonadaceae bacterium | reverse complement strand
AACAGTGGCGTCGCACCCCGCACATCACCAAGCAGCATAGCACCTGGCTGCTGGTCATTCTCGCCGCGGCATTCACGATCCGCGCGATCGACCTGAATTTCAACACCGCGTTCGAGGGCGAAAGCTTCATGATCCTGATGGGGCGCAGTGTCCTGTCAGGTGCGGTAGACGTCGCGACGTACATGCGCTCTGCGTTCGGTTGGTATCTGTGGCCGGCGGCGACCGCCATCGCGGATCGAGCAGGCGGGTTGACGGCAGTGCGTCTTCTGGCGGCCTCGTTTGGCACACTCGCAGTCGCCGGCGTCTTCATGGTGACGCGTCGACTGTTCGACGAACGAACCGGGCTTGTGGCCGCTCTGTTCTTCGCGGCGTTCGCCCCGGCAGTCCTCGCTTCGCGCATTGCGACGCCTGACGCAGCAGGGATGGCGCTGCTCGCGTTCACCCTCGCGGCCTACGTGCGCGCGTGGCAGACCGGCAGATGGACCGCGTGGATCGGCGCGTCACTGCTCGCGATCGTGTCGGTACTCGTGAAGCATTCGCTGGCCGCGATCATTCCGCCACTGTGTCTATTGGCACCGTTTCTCGATCGGCGTCGAGGCTTGCTCTTCGCACTGGCCGTTCCACTCGCAGTCGGGATCTACGCGTTCTGGTACTTCGATTTCATACGCGCGATGCTGGCGACGGTTGCGAATTCCGCAAGTCTCCGCGGTCGCGAAGCTGATCTGCTGACGCTGTATGTGCGCAACAGTCTTGATGTCTGGCTGATCGTCGCGCTCGCGCTTGCGGCATTTGTGCGCAGCAACCACGAGACACGGATCATCGTCGCTGTACTGCTGCTCCTGGCCGCGACTCTGGCAATAGTTCCCGCGTCTCGCACCTTCGATCCGCATGCATGGTCGCACACCGTGTATCCAGTGCTGCTGATGCTTCCCGCTGCCGCAGCGGGCGCGTTAAGTCTCGCCGACCGACTTGTGAAGCAGGACCGCGTGCTGGCCTCCGCGCTCATGACGCTCACGGCCGGCAGCTTGATCCTCATCAGCGATCACGGACTGACGCCGGTCCGCAGCGGACTTCCCGTTTCGTGGCCCAACAGTGCGGTCGTGGAGGATTTCCTGAAAACCCGCCTTCAATATGGCCAGCGGATTCTGGTTGACGACGCAGCACTGCGCTATCTCTTGAGCGGCTTGACCCCGCAGGATCATATTGCCGACGAGCACTCGCTGAACTTTGGCGGTGCCGTTGCGCCGGAGTCGTACGCGCGAGCGATTGATGTTGGCTACTTCGACTACATCGTGCTTGACGGCAATAACACAGACGACGCGCGCGCCCTGCAAAGCGCGATCGAACCCCAGGTGATGGCGCGATACGTCGAACGACTGCGCACCTTGCAACCCAACACGGGCAACGACGCGGTGATTTACGAGCGCGTATCGCCACCTGTCACCCGCCCGCTCGACGCCCCCACAATCGTGGTGGAGACGCCTCAACGGGGGGCAATCGTCGTCGCCGCTGGTGTACATCCGTCGACGACGGTGATAGGGCATGTCGACCGCAATGTCCCCGGTGCACGGTTACGCTTCGACGTGATGACGGATGACTGGTACGCGCAGGGAGAGCTGTTGACGCCGACTACCACCGGACGATTTGCGCGACGGGTCGTGCTTGGTGGCGAAGGGCCGCAGCGATGTGCGCACACCATCCGCGTGCGATTGCTCGCGGCCGACGATCGGATTCTTCATGAAGTGCTGATTGGAGGCGTGAAACGCAGTACGCGGGACAGCCTTTCGATCCAGTGCCCCACGGCGCGCTGACCGCAGTGCGGCGCACGCAACTGATGCGCTATTTACGCTCGCAGTTCGGGTCTTGCTCCGTCGGATCGATGCGCGCAACGTCGACAACCATCGTGCTCGCGACCAGCCGACGACGAAAGTCGTACGCGCGTGCCCGAATGAGATGATGACAGCGCTGTGCTCCGGCCCCGCCGAGCGCAACGTTTGTTTCGAACGTGCCACTGAGCGGATCGACATCGACCGGCGGACCTTGAGGCCACCACTGATTCGTGAATACTTCCACCTGCACCCGCTCGCCACCGCGCGGCGCAGTGAGTACGCCGCGTACGACCACGTTCGTTGTGGATGACCGTCCGCCCGTTGCGGGTTCGTTGATCAGCAGTCGCGCGTTGCGTTGACCCGGCATTGCCACAGCGGGCCACGCGCGACGGTAGATCTGCACTGCCTGCCCCGTGACGGAATCCGCCACCTCATTGGCGAGAACGTAATGTCCCCAGATCACCGGCATGACCGCGTCCCGCATTTTTGTAGAGGCGTCGTAGGCGGCACCGTCGAGCACAACGAAATCAAAGACGCCATCGCGAACTGCAGCAGTGTACCCAGGCCCGTTAAGCTGTCCTTGATAACTGTAGTAAAACGCGTCCGTGATCTGCCACGTCTTGAACTCCGGCCACAGTTCGTATCGCAACGTCTGGTCATCGACGAGTATTAGCCGCGACCCACCGGTCCACGCGCGCAAATACTCGGCGGCGAAGCTGTTGCTCACCCAACCAAACGCCACATCGGCACGATTCAATTTCCAATCTCGTCCCGCGAGTGCGAGCGGCACCGCCAGCAATATCGCCGAGATCGCGAGAGCCCACTTGGGTAACGGAATCTCCAAAGCGCGCATTCGCGCAAGAAGCAGCGTCAACGTGTGAACGGCGAGCGGTATAAAAAAAATCAATACGTACGCGGCGTGACGATATGTATTCTGGTCGGCGCGCTGCACAACATGCACCGCAGCGAAGAGCAATCCTCCGCCAAGCAGCCACAGTCTCGCCCGCACCATTGTCTTTCGGTCCAGCGCAAGTCCAATCAGTGCCAACGCCAACGTCGTGTACACATCGAGACGACGAATGCCGTAGATGTTCTTGATCTCTGTGGCTGGGGCGTAGAGGATGGGGGTGGTGCGCAGCACATGCCACATTTCCAACATCTCCACGCGGTAAAGCCACAGATACATCGTCACCAACGCAGTCAGTAGCAGCGCAAACCATCGACGACTAGTAGGACCCGCGACCATCGCCAAGGCGACCATCGGTGGCCCGTACATGCCGATCGGGTGCTTGCAAAGAAACGCCGCGAACACGAACAGCGCCGACAATGCCCAGAATCGTCGCCGGTCCATCGCCCATGCTTCGACAAAAAAAGCTACGCCGACGGCCATGAAGCAAATCGTGCCTGCCTCGCGAAACGCTACCCGACCCGCAAATACGAACGGCGAGAGCACCATCACAAGAATCAGCGCGGCAATGGCTTCACGGTTTCCGAAATAGCGACGAGCAACGTGCGATACCGCCCACATGGTGCCGAGTCCAAGGACGCCAGTCATCGCGCGCATGCCGACCACACCACCCAGTTGATCCGCCCACCACGCCATCAGCGGAAATAGATACCAACCCACGTACATCGGAATCGGGCTTGGCTTGAATTGCCCCGCCAGCACGTCGCGGCCCACAATGACATTGATCGATTCGTCGTTAAACGCACTGTTGTACCCCAAATCATGCAACCGAATCCACGCCCCGATCGCGAACAGGAACGCGAGCAGCCACCGATCCTCGACCGTAAATGGCTCCAGAGCCGGCCAAGGGCGCTCACGTCCACGACCGGTCCGGTCAAACCAACGTGCAATGCGGGGTCCGAAGCTGGTCACGTATTCAGTCGTCCTGCAGAGCGGAAGGGGCGAGATTCGATCGGCCGCATTGCGCTCGAATCCTGTACATTAACAGTAGTCCGCATCATGGCCTTCTCGTGGAGGAAGCGTGTCCGATTTTTTTGCCCATCCCCAAGCGCTGATCGAATCACCACACATCGGGGCGGGCACGCGCGTGTGGGCCTTTGCGCATGTGCTGCCGGGCGCAACACTCGGACGTGAGTGCAACGTCTGCGACCATGTCTTCGTGGAGAATGACGTGGTAGTCGGCGATCGCGTCACGATCAAGTGTGGTGTCCAGCTGTCAGATGGTGTCACCCTCGAGGACGACGTCTTTGTCGGCCCCAACGCCACCTTCACTAACGACCCATTTCCACGGAGCCGCCAGCGCCCCGGGAGCTACGCGCGCACCGTCGTGCGCGTCGGCGCCTCCATAGGCGCCAACGCGACGATCCTGCCGGGGCTCACACTTGGCCGCGGCTGCATGGTCGGCGCCGGTGCGGTCGTCACCCGCGATGTCCCCGCGAACGCAATCGTCGCCGGCAATCCCGCGCGCATTATCGGCTATGTCGACAGCACGGAGGAGCCCGCACCATCTCACTCGGCGGCGCCCGGCCCGATTCGCGACCTGAAGGTTGGCGGCGCACGCATGCATCCGATGCCCCTCATCGAAGATCTGCGCGGCGCCCTCACCTTCGGCGAGATCGACAAGCACCTGCCCTTCACACCGAAGCGATTCTTCGTCATCTACGACGTCCCAAGCACGCGGGTGAGGGGCGAGCACGCGCACCGCCAGCTGCACCAGTTCCTGGTTTGCGTCCGCGGCAGCTGCTCGGTCGTGCTTGATGATGGACGTCGGCGTGAAGAAGTGGCACTCAATCGTGCCACCGTTGGGCTTCACATCCCTCCAATGGTGTGGGCGGTACAGTACAAGTATTCCCCCGATTCGCTGTTGCTCGTGCTCGCGTCGGATGTGTACGATGAGACGGATTACATACGCGACTACGACGACTTCGTTCGCGAAGTCGGTTCGCGTCCCGCGTAGGCGGTTCGTGCAAGACGACGGTGGTCTGCGGCGCATCCTTTCGGTCGGCGGGATTTACGCACTCGTGCAGTCCCTCGCCGGTGCGAATCGCGCGCGGAGTTGGTTGGCCGAGCGCTTCTGGCGCGCGAACGTAGACACCAGGGTGGTCGACGCAGGCTGTGGTACCGGTGAAGTACTCGATTTTCTTCCGCGTGACGTGCACTACGTCGGCTTCGATTTGAGCGCGCCATACATCGCCCGCGCACAAGCTCAGTTTGGTGCGCGCGGAGAGTTCATGGTCGGAACAGCGGCCCACTTTTTGAGACGTCCCGATCCACGTCTCGCAAATGCGGATCTCGTATTGTGCAACGGACTGCTGCACCACCTTGATGACCATGAAGTGCTCGACGTATTCGCGCTGGCCGCGCGCGTGCTGAAGCCCACGGGGCGCATGGTGTGTCTCGAGCCAACCACCCTGGCCTATCAGTTACGATCGTCGCGCTGGATCATGGCGCAGGACCGGGGCAAGAACATTCGCAGCGAACAGGAGTGGAAGTTGCTCGCCGCACGCGCGTTCCCGACGTTCGAGACGCACATTCTCACGGGCCTCTATCGTATTCCCTACACGCACATCGTCATTGAATGCAGCATGACACCGCGCCCAGACTCGGCAATCACACCAATCCTGCTACAATCGTGAGCACAGTCAACATGCAAACCAATCCGTCTGTGTCCGCGAGCCGTGCATCGGTTCCATTTCTCGATCTGCATTCGGCGTATCACGAGTTGCGCGCCGAGGTAGACGGTGCGGTCGCCCGAGTGCTGGAAAGTGGCTGGTACCTGCTCGGGCGGGAGCTTACAGAATTCGAGCATAATTTCGCCAAGTACGTGGGCACGTCGCATGCCATCGGCGTGGCGAACGGCCTCGACGCGCTGACGCTCGCACTTCGCGCACTGGGTATCGGCGAAGGCGACGAAGTGATTGTCCCGTCCAATACGTACATCGCGACGTGGTTAGCGGTGACACAAGTCGGCGCGCGCCCGGTCCCGGTCGAGCCCGACCCGCGCACGTACAACCTCGATCCCGCGCGGCTGCACGAGGCACTCTCTGCAAAGACGCGCGCAATCTTGCCCGTGCATCTCTACGGACAGCCAGCAGATATGGCGCCGATCAATGCGTTCGCTGCGCAACACGATCTCTTCGTCCTTGAAGACGCGGCGCAGGCTCACGGCGCGCGATACCACGGCCAGCGCGCTGGATCACTCGGCGACGCTTCAGCGTGGAGCTTTTATCCCACAAAGAACCTCGGCGCGTTGGGTGACGGTGGTGCGGTCACCACGAGCGATGCGAATGTCGCCGACAAGCTGGCGGTGCTTCGCAACTACGGCTCGCGCGTGAAGTACCTGAACGAAGTGCAGGGTGTGAACAGTCGCCTCGACGAAGTGCATGCGGCCGTGCTTGACGTGAAGCTGCGCGTGCTTGACGAATGGAATGCGCGACGCGCTCACCAAGCGGCGCGCTACGCGGCGGCGCTTGACGCTTCCCCCCTCGTGCTGCCGTTCGTGCCGCCATGGGCCGAGCCTGCGTGGCACTTGTACGTCGTTCGTGTGCCAGGTGATGCAGCGTATCGCAATCACGTGCAACAACAACTCACCGCGGCTGGCGTTGGTACGATGGTGCACTATCCGTTGCCACCCCATCGTCAGCAGGCATACGCGTCGTCCAAGTACCTGGTCGACGCATTCCCCGTTGCTTCCATGATCGCGCAGACAGCACTGAGTTTGCCGATCGGTCCGCATATGACATCGGCGCAACAGGATATCGTCATCGAAGCACTGCTGGTGCCGGGAGTACTATGACATGACGAAGGCCGCGCGCTTGAGCATTGTCGTGCCGATCTACTTCTCGGAGCCGAACATCCCCGACACCCTCCCACAGCTGCTCGCGCTGCGCGAGGGTCTGGGCGATGTCGAGCTTGAGCTCGTGTTTGTCGACGATCGTTCCGGCGATCGTTCGCTGGAATTGCTGCGCGAATGGCAAGCGCAATATCCCGACGTCATCCAGGTACTTCGGCTCTCGCGCAACTTTGGATCGATGGCGGCAATTCTCGCCGGCATCGAAGCGGCGACCGGTGATTGCATCGGCATGATTGCAGCCGATCTGCAAGATCCGCCAGAGCTGTTTTTCGAGATGGTGCGCCATTGGCACAATGGCACCAAGGTCGTCTTCGCAGTGCGGTCCGACCGCAACGAGAGCGCGACGCAGAAGTTCTTCTCCAACGGCTACTACGCGCTCATGCGCCGCTACGCACTCAAGGGATATCCGATCGGCGGCTTCGATTGCTTTCTGATTGATCGGCAGGTTGGCGCCGAAATCGTACGCATTGGCGAAAAGAACACAAATCTCATGTCGCTGATCTTCTGGCTTGGATTTGCGCCCGTCATGATTCCTTATGTGCGACGAGCGCGACTCAAAGGAATGTCACGTTGGACATTCGCCGCGAAAGTAAAACTGTTCATCGATTCGTTTGTCGCCTTTTCCTACGCGCCGATCCG
>JAYUWD010000053.1:0-2371 GCA_043753735.1 Gemmatimonadaceae bacterium | reverse complement strand
GCGATGACATCGCGCGCGTGTTTGCAGCGGTGCTCGCGGTGTGCGACGCGCAGGGTCTCATTGGGCGCGAGATGTTTGCGATCGACGGGGTGAAGTTGTGCAGCAACGCGTCGAAACAGCACAGTGCACGCGCGCCGATTTTGGGCGACAGGCGGACAAACTCGAGGCGGCGGCCGTCACGATGCTCGCGCGTCATCGCGCGGCGGATACGGCGCGGACCGAGCCTGACCCCAACACGAAAGCGCGCACACGGATTGGCAAACTCGAACACGACGCGGCTCAGATTCGCACGTGGCTGGCGCAGTATCCCGATGAACGCCGCGGCGCGAAAGGCGCGATTCGCAAGAGTAATCGCACCGACAATGAGAGTGCAAAGATGGCGACGAGTACGGGCGTCCTGCAGGGATACACGGGCGTCGCGGCTGTCGACAGTGCGCATCAGATCATCGTGGACGCCCAAGCCCACGGCACCGGCGCAGCGCAAGAATTACTGATGCCGATGATAACAACGGTACAATCACTCCGCGCGAGTGACACGCTGATCACTGCGGATGCGGGCTATCAGAGCGATAGCGAATTTGGAACAGCTCGCCGCACTGCGCGTGCCGGCGCTGATCGCGGACAACGACATGCGTCGGCGTGATAAACGGTTTGCGACGCAAGCGCGCCATGTAGTGCTGCCGAATCCGCTGCACGACAAATCGAAACCCGCGTCCGCATCGTCACCGCACTTCACACCGGACGATTTCGTACACGATGCGGACGCGCGCACGTGCGCGTGTCCGGCCGGGAAATCGCTCTATCGCAAAGGGCGTGCGAACATCAGGAAGGATGACATCGGCGAACATTTTCAGGGTGCGAAACGCGACGGTGTGCCGTGCACGTTGCGCGCGCAGTGTTTGCGGACGCCCGACACGACGGACGTCCGCAACGTCGCGTTTTTGCGAGGACGGATTGAACGTGACGGCATCACACCACGCGAGACGCACACGAGGCGCATGAAAGCGCAAATCGATTCGACGAGCAGACGTGCGCAATATGGACGACGATTTGCCACGGTCGAGCCGGTTTTTGCGAATTTGCGACGCAACACACGGCTTGATCGCTTGACGCGCCGCTGTCGCACGAAAGTCGATGGACAATGGACGCTCTTTTGTCTCGTGCACAACATTGAAAAGCTCGCGCACTCGGGCTACGCGCGTAAACATCAAACGCGAGACGCGCGCGTTCGCGCGCAAGGCGCACCCAGAAACACCGCGCACACAGACGACCGGCGTTTTCAATCGGCACCGTCAATCCGCCCGTGCAATCACGACGCAAAAACGACTTATCCTACCGCCTCAACTCTCGCAGCTCTACTGCGGCGCCCTTCAATAAAATGCAGTCAGTGAGCGCAGCGAGCAGTAACTGCACTCCTTGATGCCGCTGCCAGCAGCAACGCAAGGTTGGAGCGCCCCGCGCGAAGGCCGCGCACCGCATAATCCGGTGTGAACGGTGCACGGCGCTCGCCTTCGACCGGCCATGGCGGGGTCGCCCCAACAAGATCGCCGCGCGGCGACAAGGAGACAAACCGTAACAGCGCAGACAGCGTGTTGTTGTCCCGCCACCGCCATCGCTACTTCTTCTCTCCCATCACCATCTCAGGCGCGTCTTCTGCAAACGAATAGGCGCCGTTGGGGCACATCACGCTCGGATTGGTCGCCGAGAACACGCCGGCCGGATTGTGCTTCCACAGCCAGACGTGCAAATCGGAGTGCACTAGGCCGTCGGGCATGATTGGCTTGCGACCCGCCATCGGTCCGTCCGGCCGCTGACCGAAGATCGTCGGCACCGACTTGACCGCTTCGACCGGCACAAACCACTCGGCGGCGGCGAGTTTGAGCTTCGTGCCATCCATCTCGTAGATCAGCACCTGCGGTTTCGCAGGATCGAGCGCGCGCCCAATCGGTGCGCCATTGAGAAAGTGTACGCCCATGCCACCGGCCACGAACTTCATGCTGCCCTCGCCGCCGCCTCGGGGATATTCCACGCAGCCCAGCGTGGAGAGATACCCGTCGTGCACCGCGAGCACGGGATCCGGATATTTGTCCAACGCGGCCTTCACCTTTTGCAGCTCCGGCGAGAGGACCGGCGCGCTCATGTTGGCTTTCGCGACCGGCTTCGCGGTCTGCACGCCGATCGCCCCACCGGCCAACACTGATGCGGAACGTCTCTGAAGACGCACGAGACATGCTGCAATGCACTTGAGAATCACGAAAACTTCTTGATGAAGGAATCGGAACGATCGGTCCCAACGCCCGCTTCGTCAAAAAATTGGCCGGCGCGCTTGCGTCGTCCGCGCTGGCGTGCGCTCAACTACGCTCCGGCCAGC
>JAYUWD010000052.1:0-7343 GCA_043753735.1 Gemmatimonadaceae bacterium | reverse complement strand
CGCGATCGGAAAAATACAAGAGGTCGGCGGCCGCGTGCTGGGCTCCGGCATCGCTTGACTGCGCTTTGCCCACAAGCGCCTGTTGCCACGCATCGCGCGGGAGTGCGATGCCGTGCAACGAGAAGATCTGCTGCACAAAGCCTGAACAATCGCAGCCATTCGTTGTAACGCCGCCCCACAAATAGCTGGCGCCCGAGAAGTACGTGGCGGCGCTGTGTGCGATTGCAGCCGCGTCATGCGGAAAGCGCGCTGTCTGTTCGTTTGCGTCGATCACCGGCCCACTCACCACTTCAGCGGTTGGTGTGAGTCGCGCGCTCAATGGCAGCGACCGCACCACGCCATTCATTTCGCGAACGACGCAGCCGAGTGACAGGCGCCAGGTAGCTTCACCACCATTGCTTGGTGCGAGATAGCCGATGTGTGTCCACCCTTCGTAGCCGTCGGCTCCACGGACGCGCAGCCAGTCGCCGTCTCGCTCGAGCATGGTGAGCACCGCGCCCGCGAGCAGCTGCGACGTCATCGATCCTGAAATGCGGGCTTCACCAATCAGTGGAGCGACGGCAGCACGCACGCACCAGTGCGTGATTGCTTCGGCAGATTGGCGAGCGGTCGAAAAGGGGATCGTCATGCGTTGCGCTCCTCGCGCATCCTGAGCGGGTTGTCGGCCAAGCCTGGAATACCATCACGTCCGCGTGCAGTGCGCACACCGCGTTCGATCGCCTGCTCGATTGCGGCAATCGCAACCGCTTCAATTCGTGCGAGCGGAACTGGCGGTGTTGGTACACCATCAATCGGTAGCGGCGATACGGCAAAGAGTACGTCGCCGTCGAACGAGGTGCCGCATGGTGTGATGCGGCGATGGAACGCCGCCGTTGCTGCCTGCGCAAGTTGCGACAGCGCCAATTTGTCGAGTGGAACGCTGACGGCAACGAGAACGAGCGTGGTGTTGCGGCGCCCTTCCGCTTCGACCTGTTGCGCAAATCGGGTTGGCGTGGCGTGACTGCGCAACAACCGTTCCGTATCGACAAAACTGCCGTCGGGACTGCGAGCGCCGGCGATGATACGTCCCGCACCATCGCGTACATCGCCGAATGCATTCACGACGGCGATCGCCGTGGCAACAACATCGCCGCCCGTTGCCTCACCCAGCCCAACGCCGCCTTTCATCGCCGCCTCGACGCCCGTACACTTGCCCACAAGTGTACCGGTGCCTGCGCCGATGCATCCCTCGCCGCTGTTGTTTGACGATGCCGAGTCACAGGCAGCATACGCCATGCTCGGTGTGGGACGCGCGGTAAACTGCCCAAGCGGCGCGAGATCGAACACGACCGCGGCCGGTACGATCGGTACGACGCCTGGTCCGACCGGGAAGCCACGTCCACGTTCTTCCATCCATCGCATCACACCCGCCGCCGCGTCGAGTCCGTACGCCGAGCCGCCGGTAAACAACACTGCGTCGGTGCGATCGACGAGATGTTCCGGCGCGCACGTGGCAAGTTCACGCGTGCCGCTCGCGCGTCCGAGCAACGCCACTGAGCAACGAAACGGCGCCGTGACGCCTCGAATGACCGTGCATCCGGTCGCGCCGTCCACGTCCGTTGCATGTCCAATGGCCAACCCCAACTGCTCCCACACCGACGAAGGCGTCATGCCCTGAAATCTAGGACGCGAGCAACTGAGCGATACGGGTCTGCAGATCGGCCAACTGGAACGGTTTGGCAAGCGCGGTACGGCCCGTGGAGCGAACGAATTCCGCCGCTTCCGCACGATGCAAGTCGCCGGTGATGAAGAGCACGCGCGCGGCCTGAGCGGGGTCGCGCGCTTCGATCGCACGATACACTTCGTCGCCCGACATGTCGTGCATGCGCAAGTCCAGCAGGATTAAATCGTAGTGGTTCGACTCGAGTGTGGTCAATGCTTCACGTCCACCTGATGCGACGTCCACGTCGTAACCTTCGCGACGCAAGTAACGACTGATGGCTGCCCGCAGCGTCTCCTCGTCTTCAATGAGCAGCAGCCGCCGTGCACGGGTATTCTGACGCGATGTCTCCTGATCAGAAAGATCGCGTTTCGTGGCGGGCACAACGAAAGCCGGCAGCAAAAGGGTGAACGTCGCGCCGGAGCCTGACACCGACGTGACGTCCAACGTGCCGCCATGCTGCTGAACGATCGCCCGCGACACGGCGAGGCCGAAACCACGTCCGCCGCGCCCAGTCCGCGTCGTGAACATCGGCTCGAAAACGCGCGACTGCGACGCCACGTCGATACCGGGGCCGCTGTCCTGCACATCGAGAGCCACACGACCCGCTTCCTCCCTCGTACTCACGAGCAGCGATCGGGTACCCGGCCAGTCGCGCAGCGCTTCTTCCGCGTTGACGAGCAAATTCATGAGTACCTGTTGCAGCTGCGCGCCATCGGCATGCACAAGCGACAAGCCCGCCGCGAGCGTGCATTCGACCTTGATTCTGTGCAGGCGGAAATGATATCCGTGCAGCTCGAGCGTGCCACGCACGATGCGATTGAGATCGATCGCCGCTCGTTCAGCAGGACGTTCGCTGGTCGTCTCCAGCAGCTGTGCAACAATGCGCGAGGCGCGCTTTGCCTCGACGCGAATCTGTTCAATCACCTGCTGATGTGGTGCGCCCGGCACCATCGTGTGCGCCTCGAGATCTGCAACGGCCAACAGACTTGCGAGCGGGTTGTTGAGCTCATTTGCGACACCGCTCAGCAACTGTCCAACCGCGGCCAGCCGTTCCTGCTGCGCATTCGACTCGCGTAGAATCTCCTGCTGGGTGATGTCGCGCATGACGCCCAGACAACCGACGATAACTCCACCTTCCACAATGGGCGCCGTAGTCACCATGCCGACACGCATCGTACCGCCAGGGGCACGGAAGCGCAGACGAACGGTTTCCTTGCCACCCGAAAAAACGTGAGCAATGACCTTCTCCACAGCCGGGAGATCGGCAGGATCGATCATGCGCGCACACGAGGTTCCGAGCAACTCTTCGCGCGCAAGCCCCATTTCCGTCATCACTGCCTGATTGACGGAGGTGAAGCAGCCATCGGCGTCGATGGTGAAGATCGCATCTGAAGCCGACTCGACGAGTCGCTGATATCGGTCCTCGGAGCGCGCCAACGCAACCGCTTCTGCGCGCTGCTCCGTGACGTCCCGCAAACTTGCCACAGTGCCGGTTACCTGTCCGAGCTCAGTCAGCGACGCGGAGCTGACCGCCACCAGACGACGTTCACCGTCGGCCCGCATGACGTATGACTCGTAGTGCTGGTGCACGCCGTCGCGCGCTGCACGAGATCGGTCCTCGACCTCGGCGAGCGATTCTGGCGCAGCCAAGTCCGCGACGTGCTGATCGATCAGGCGCTTGTACCCGAACAGGTCGTGTGCCGCCACATTCGCAAACGCGATCCGTCCGTCCAACCCGGTGATCACGATGGCATCGGAGACGGTCTCCAGTACCCGACGATGACGTTCTGCCAGCCGATGCGCCAATGTGACATCGTCGAAAGTGAGCACACAGCCACCATCCGGATGCGGCGCCACGAGCATCTCGAACAGTCGCGCATTCGCATCGTCGACCACCAATTCGCGGAGCGGCATGCCAACTTCGATTGAACGATGCATCAGCACGTCCAAAGCGCGCCCATTGTGCGTTTCGCTGCCGCCGAGCAACAGCTCGCAAAATGGCTTGCCCAGCATCGACTGAATGGTGCCGCCGCACAGCTCCGCCGCGCGCGCGTTGCAGCGACTCACTTTCTTCGCCTCGTCGAGCACCACCATGCCACTCGCGATCGAGTCGAACGCCAGCTTCCACTCACGCGTGGCGCGCTCGACTTCCTCGAACAAGCGGGCGTTCACGATCGCAACTGCCACATGATCGGCGAGCCGTTGCAGCACCCGCGCGTCCTCGTCGCGAAACGGGGCTTCGCGATTGATCACCGCGATCGCGCCGATGGTGCCGCTGCCGCTGACCAGCGGCGCGATGACGGCGCGCTGAATCGACGCAAGATGCAGGACAGCCCTGCTTGCGTTTGGATCGCTCTCGAATTCGTTGGAAATGATGAGCTCATTCGTCGTCACTGCACGACCGAGCAAGCTGGTTGCGACCGGCAGATGCACGCCGGCAAGTACTTCAGCACCGCCAACGGCTGCAACGATGTGCAGGTAGTCATCATGCCGGAGTGCGATACAAGCACCTCCGACCCCAAGCAGCGCAACCGAGTGCCGCAAAATTAAACGCAACACTTCGCCAAGACGCAGCGACTCGCCGACCGCACGCGCCACTTCGGCGAGTGCCTCCGTTTGACGACGTTCGCGTTCGCTTTCCGCGTAGCGACGCGCATTGGCAATCGCCGTCGCGGCCTGGGACGCCATCGTGGCCAACACATCTTCGTCTTCGGCGCTGAACACTTCACGCGACGCGGCGAATACCGCCAACACACCAAGCAGATGAATCCCTGACAGCAGTGGCACAGCGAGCACGGACGACGCGGGGGACGAATCCCCGACGACATCATACAACGACAGCGGCGGCACAAGACCGGCGCGTTCGCGTGCACGATCCGACTCGCGATCGCCAACGCGAACGGGTCGACCGGTACGGGCAACCTCCGCAATCATGCCATCTCCAAGACGAACCGGACTCCGCGCACGCTCAACGCCGCGCACGACGCGCAGCAATGTCGTGAGGATGTCCTGGTCGAGATCGGGGTATGCGATGATTACGCCATCTGCGCGTGTTACACGCGATGCCTGACGCGCGAGTTCGCGCATGATCTCATTTTCGTCGAGCGAACGCGCAAGTGCGGCGCCGGCTTCCTGCAATCGCTGCAAACGTTCGGCGCGTTGCTGTGCCAGCACCCGCAACGAGTCGTAGGCAATCCGCGCCCCAAGGTGACGCACGAGCACACCGAGATCGCGAAGCAGCGACTCACTCGGCCGCATGCCACTGCGCGATCCAGCAATCTCGACGATGCCCAGCAGCTCCTGCTCGCTGCCGCGCATGAGTCCAAGCAACAGATCGGTCGGCAGCCACGCACCCTCGGTTTCGCGGATGCCCGCATCGGTGCCGAAAAAATCTCGCGCAACCCATTGGTCCGTGCCATCCATCACGTACATGTCGTTGGCGCGGAACCGTTCGAGCTGGACGAGTCGACGTCGCCACACAGCACCGGGCAGCGGCTGCAACAGATCCGCTGCGTCACTGGCCATATCGGTTGAACCATGCGTGACCGAAAGCGTCGCGTTCAGCGACGTATCGCGCAATGTGATCAGGATGCGATCAAAACCCAACGCGTAGACGAGATCTGCAGCCACGCGCACACGCGCCGACGACGTGTCGGCGCCATCGATGGCGTCGAGGGCCTGCGAAAGGGTCGGGGACGCCGTTGGCGGCGTTGGTTCGATCTTATGAGACATCGGTACATGCAAGACGAGTGTCTCGTGTCACCGAAACAGTAAGCGCCAGGCCTAAAACGTCCACGACCGGAAGAAGTCGATGCCTATTTGGGGCGGCGTTTGTTGGAAAGTGCGCGAAATGCCCAACCGTCCGCAGGCCTGCGCGCTCGACCCAGGCTCCAGTCCAAGTGAAAGCGACAGCCCGCCGTCGAAGCGCCGCTCGATCTTGGCGCCGAGTCCTTGGGCAAAAAGTAACAGTGCATCGGCACCGCCTGCCGTCTGAGGTGCAAGTCCGCAAAGCCCGGTGCTGAAGGTGAAATAGGTGTTTCGGGCGATTTGACCGCCAAGCCCAACGCGCGTCGAGGCAAGAATTCCCAGCCCACTTTCACGAAGGTTGGCCGCGTCGCCGGGGGCGAGCGCTGTGGGTTCTACCTGCACGACATCGAATCGGCCGCCGGCCAAGCGGCTCGACAGGTAACTGCCGGCCAATCGCAGCGCGAGCGTCGCACCCTGTTCGGCGTACGGCGTGCCAAGCAGCGCGTACGCGGGCTCGCCGGTGACGAGATAACTGAGCATATCGCTTTCGGGGAGTGGCGGATTGTCGGCGCTTCTCAAACCCAATGTCGGACGATCGAGAGTGCCGCCAATCGCAACGCGAATACGCACATCCTGTCGATTGGAGTTGGCGCGCATCTCACGCACGGTGTGCAGCGCGGTGATGTCGAGCGCAGGTTCAAGATCCGGATCGCCGAAGAAACGGACGACCCCTCGTTCCACTTCGAATCCCGGTCGCGCGATGCCGAGGTTGAGTTGGTACGTGCCGCGTTCGACCGTGAGGGAATCGGCGAGGGTAAGCCGGACAGCACCGCCATCACGACCTGCAGCGCGCGTGACGCGAAGCGAGCCGCCCAGCTTGATGTTCGCTTCCGGGGAACGCAGCCACACGTCGTCACCGATATTCACGCGCACGTCTTCGAGCACCAGATTCTTCACCAGCGCGTTCGGGCCGTCGGGCAACAGGGCATCCATGCCGAGTCGCGCCGTGTCGATCACATCAAAGTTTTCGGTAAGATCGAGACCACGACGCTGCGCCAGCGCGCGGATGTACACACGCCCTCGATCGATGCGCACGGCGCCGCGCACCCTTGGCGACGCACTTGGACCAAGCAACGTCAATGGTGATGTCGTTGTGAGCGTCAGGGATGCGGTGCGTGCCTTGTCGATCGCGAGGAAGTTGTTTGCCGCGAGACGCAGATCGAAATACGGGTTGCTGGGATCGCTGTAGCTGATGACGCCACTCACGCCCAGCGAGTCCTGCGGCGTCCCGCTGATCGCACCAAAGCGACGCACATAGACTGTATCCCCCGAAAGCTCGATGTCGGCGCGGGCCTGTTCAAGTCGAATTCCGAGGTTGTCAAGCGATAACGCACCACGGTCCATCAACAGCTGTCCACGCAGCTGTGGTTTTTGCCAGGTGCCGGTCAGTTGCACATCGGTCGACAGGCGACCACGCGCGCGACTGACATCGGGAAAGAGCGCTTCAAGCAGCGACAGGTCGGCCTGTTTGCTTACGATGCGCCCAGTAAGTGGCTCGTTGATCTCGCGCACACGGCCGCGCACCAGCGCGAGATCGAGCGGGAGCGACACGTTGGCGCTGAGCGCAGGCTTGTTGTCGACTTTGAGCGCCGCATCGACGACAAGGCGCAACGAGTCATAGTGCGCGCTGGCCGTGAGTTGGCCGAGGCGTACGCGTCCGGCAAGCGCATCGCGCAACGTGACCGTGCCGTCAATTCTCGGTCGCTCACGGGTACCTGCAAGCATCATATCGGCCGTTGCGGTTCCGCCGGAGAGACGATCGGTGCGCAACAAGCGTCCGATATCGGCCAGTGGCACGCGATCAAACTCCATGCGACCGGCGACAACGCCGGAA
>JAYUWD010000051.1:0-2389 GCA_043753735.1 Gemmatimonadaceae bacterium | reverse complement strand
TGCCGCCCGCTTCAACGAACCTCTTGAGATTCGCCAGTGCGGTCGCTCCTGTGCCGGTGCCGGTCGTCACTTCGCAAAGACTGCGCAGATCCGGGTCGTTTGACGGAGCAGCGGCGATATCGCGTCCCCCACCACCGCCCCCGCGTCCACCGCCGCCACCAGCGCCACCGATGTTGCCATCGGAGGGGAGCACGATCACATCGTACTTCGATTTGAGATCGGTGTCATCGAAGCCAGCGCCGCACACGACCTTGAACGGAAATTCAAAGCGTTCGAACAGGAACCGCGTCCATCCCGACGCCATGGAACCCGTCTGCGTGTCCCACAGCGCGACCCGCTTGGTGAAGAGCTTGTTGGCTCCGGCATCCGGCTTGGCCGACGTGCCTTCCATGCTGACGCCCAGTTCCCTGGCCGCCGCTTGTAACGCCGGCGTTGTAGCCGAACTGGCCGTAACGTAGAAGGAGCCCGGTCCAAACGTCTTGCCGTTCGCCGTCATCGGGCGGGCGAGACGATACACCTCACCCTTCATGTTGAGCACCCGATTGGCGATGGTGAATGCGTCATTGACGGCGCCGGAAATCAGGTAACCCGACGCACCGCTCGCGCCGGCAACGGTACCGGCGAGCGGTGTCGCAAGTCCCTTGATGTCCTCGAACGATCCCTTCACATCATCCATGAAGCGATCGAACTGCACCCCCATTTGATACGCGAGCGTCCAGCCGGCGTTGTCGTACGGGCGTTTCGGGATCCCGCGCTCGTCCATGTCGTTCGGGTGATCTTGTGGCTCGAACATGTCGATGACATGCGCGCGTCCGGCCTGTGCCGAATGCACGACGTACGACCCCGTACCGTAGTTCTTTCCGTTGGCGCTGAAGGGCGCAGTGGCCTGCTGCACTTCGACACCGACATAGCGCATCGCGTTGACGAACTTGGTCGCGGTGGAGAAATCGGGCTGGTTTGCCGGAATCACGTACGCCTGCGGATCACGACGGGCCGGATCCTTGAAGATCGCGGTGTACTGCGCCATCGACATGCTGGGTCCACGTGCGCCAAAACCACCAGCGTCTGGCGCGGGCGCAGCCGCTGCGCCTCGTCCACCGCGACCACCAGAAGCCATCGTCGGTGCAGTGCCGCGCACCGCCGAATCCGCGCGTGCCATGTCCTCGTTCGACACGGTCCAGTGATCCTTGCTGCCACGCTCGATCTGGTTCGCGCCCATGCGGTAGATGTTGAACAAAAACTGATCCTTGTAGCGCGACGCGAGATCGAGAATGGAGTAGTTCGCCGTGACGGAATAGTCGATCGACTGACGGAAGTGCCATTCCTGCGGCGCGATCGGCGCGGGGAGATCACCGCGCGGCAGCATCTGGCTCAATGTCACCGGAATCGACGACGGCGTCGGGCTCCCGATGATTTCCGTGAGAATGCCGATGATGTTCTGAAAGTATGCGGTCGTCCGAAGGCCACCGTTCCACCAGGTGGAGTAGCTAGACCCGGAGCGCATGGTGAAGCCGGGCTTGTTCTCCTGCAGAAAACGCTGGTGCATCGCGGCGCCAACCATGTCGAGTCCCATGATGATCATGGGGTCGAGGTTGTAGTTAAACGGATCGCGGAACGGCGGCGAGAAGATGACCGTGCCTTCGGGTCCGGTCTGGTGGTGGTTGTACATGATCTGCGGCAGCCACTCCCAGTACATCAGCTTATTCAAGTTCTGGGATTCGGGCAGATTGGACATGTAAAAGTCGCGGTTGTTATCGTGCCCCGCATACTTGTTGTACAGGCGCGTCGAACACGGCGCTCGGCGCTCGGTCTCAACCGGATTCTGCATGTAGCACTTGGATACCATCTGCATGCCGTCGGGATTGGCATGTACCATCACGACAATGACGTCCTTCAGAATGCGCGTCGTTTCCTCGTCGTTGCGGCTCACGAGCTGATAGCTCGTCTCGATCAACTGATTCGCCCCCACGACTTCAGTCGCGTGCAGTCCGCCATCGATCCAGACGACAGCCTTGCCCTCCTTGGCCAGCGTGCGTGCCTGTTCGTCGGTCAATCCGCGCGCGGACTGCAGCCGCTTCGAGATTTCCTTGTAGCGCGCAAGCTTGGCGAAATTTTCGGGAGCGGTGATGATCGCGGCGAGGTGCGGGCGCCCCTCGGCGGTCCGTCCGATCTCCATCACCTGCATACGATTGGACTCGCCGTCGATCTTCTTCCAATATGCCGCGAACTGGTCGTAGCTGGGGAGGAAGTAGTCGTCGCCGATGTTGTGGCCGAGAAACGCTTTCGGCGAGGTAATGCTTTGCGCGTACGCGGCGGGAGCGGCCAGCGTAGTCAGCACTGCGGCCGAAACGAGCGCGCGCCAGGGGCGGAAAGTCCGCGATGACATCCA
>JAYUWD010000050.1:0-2397 GCA_043753735.1 Gemmatimonadaceae bacterium | reverse complement strand
ACATCGCGGGCAGACATACCCGGGATGAGACCGTTGGTCGCGATTTTTCGAGGAGGTGAGCGTGGCGCAATGGTGAGGGGAATCGTGCTGGCCGCCGCGGCTATCCCCACGCAATTACGGAAAGGAGCCAAACAAAAAGCGCCCCGCAAGCAACTCGCGGGGCGCTTCGAATATCATTTCGACGGTATCTACTTACAAAATAGCTGGGGCGGGACTCGAACCCGCGACCCCGGCATTATGAGTGCCGTGCTCTAACCAGCTGAGCTACCCAGCCCTACTCCAAACACGCATCGGACCACACAAAGCAAACGGCCGGCCCTGGTGAGGACCGGCCGTTGCATACCCCAAATTCAAACTCTGAACTGCTTCCCAAACCATGGCGGGGGCGGGATTTGAACCCGCGACCTTCGGGTTATGAGCCCGACGAGCTACCAGGCTGCTCCACCCCGCGTCAGAACGAGGAAACTAGTGGGGCACCGGGGGGAGTCAACCCCAAAACCGACCCTTCATTGACTCGGTTTAGCTGGCGAGTCGGTCGAATCGCGACGGGCGCGTGCGCTGTCGCGAGCCACCGTCGTCTCCGAATCGCCACCGGCGGCACCGCCCACCCAATACAACACTTCCTTCTCTCCCTGCACCATCCCGAACCGCTCGCGCGCCATCCGCTCCAGCCGCACCGGGTCGGTCGCCACAGCCTTGTACTCGGACTTCAACGAATCGAGCTCGATCCGCGCCCGCGCCAACTGCAACCGCACCGAAGCGCGGCGCGCACGACTGTTCAGCAGGTCGATCGTGCTGTACTCGCCCCCCTGCATCAACAACGCGAGCACGGCCACACCAGCGGCTACCCACGCACCTTTACGTAGCAACCCGCGGAAGGGCGTCTCGACAGACTTGGGCTTCGGCGACATATATAACGCGAACGTTCAGCGGCGGTCAGAGACCAAAGAGCGAGCCGCCCGGATACTCGGCGAAGTCTTCCAACTGCTCCTCGATGCGGAGCAATTGATTGTACTTGGCGACACGATCAGAACGCGACGGCGCACCGGTCTTGATCTGACCCGCCTGCGTGGCCACGGCGAGATCGGCGATGAACGTGTCTTCGGTTTCACCACTGCGGTGCGAGATGATCGAGTTGTAACCGGCAGCGCGCGCGAGCTCCATCGCCTCAAGTGTTTCGGTGAGCGTACCGATCTGATTCACCTTCACCAGAATCGCGTTGGCGATCTCCGCCTCGATCCCCTTGGCCAGAATGGACGTGTTGGTGCAGAACAGGTCATCGCCAACAAGCTGACAACGATCGCCGAGTGCTTCGGTAAGCAGCTTCCAGCCATCCCAATCGTTTTCGGCCATGCCGTCTTCGATGGAGACGATCGGATACTCCTCGATCCAGCCGGTGTACAACTCGACCATCGCCTGCGGGCTGCGTGACTTCGCGCCACTCTTTTTGAAGTTGTACGCGCCGTCGCGAAACAGCTCACTCGCGGCCACATCCAGCGCGAGCGCAATGTCATGGCCAGGTCGAAGTCCCGCTTCTTCGATCGCTTCGATGATGATCTTGAGCGCGTCTTCATCGCTGCCAAGATTCGGCGCAAATCCGCCTTCGTCACCAACGCCCGTCGACAGTTTACGCGCGACCAACACCTTCTTCAGCTGATGGAACACCTGCGTTCCCATGCGCAGTCCATCGCTGAACGATTCGGCACCCACAGGAACAATCATGAACTCCTGAAAGTCGACGGTGTTTGTCGCATGCGCGCCGCCATTCAAGATGTTCATCATCGGCACGGGCAACGTGCGCGCCATCGGGCCGCCCAGGTAGCGATACAACGGCAAGCCAACTTCGATCGACGCAGCACGCGCCACGGCCATCGATACGCCAAGCAACGCGTTGGCCCCAAGACGTCCCTTGTTCTCGGTGCCATCGAGTTCGATCATGGTGCGATCAACGGCCATCTGATCGGTCGCGTCCATCCCTTCCAGTGCTTCCGCGATTTCTCCGTTCACATTGGCAACAGCCGAGAGCACTCCTTTGCCGCCGTAGCGCTCCGGATCTCCATCGCGCAGCTCGACGGCCTCACGCTCACCGGTGGACGCGCCACTCGGCACGGCTGCGCGTCCCGCCGCACCCGTTTCGAGAATGACGTCGACTTCGATGGTGGGATTGCCTCGGCTGTCGAGGATTTCGCGAGCACTGACGGAAACGATGGGAGCCATGTGTGATGTATGAAAGTGAAGGTGATGTCAGACAGTCAAACCGGGCGCGACTTCAGCCCTGGGTGCATCGGCGTTTCGCACTTCGCGACGACTGAGCGCAGGCTCAACGCCGTATTCTGTTCGCAACAGCTCCGCCATCCGATTGTGGACACGACCGGCAAGCATGTCGCGGTCATCATA
>JAYUWD010000049.1:0-2398 GCA_043753735.1 Gemmatimonadaceae bacterium | reverse complement strand
ATGACGGAAGCGTCGCGTGAAGATCACGCTGCAGTTCGAGCGCGAAGGTTTCGGCGACCTCGGAATCTTCGATCGGCGGGTCGGCGGCGCGGGCCTGTGTGCCAGAATGCATCTCCAGCGCCCCGACTTCTTCCACTGCGTGAATCTCCACAACGCACGGTTTGTTAATGCGCGATTGAGCGACGCGAGCCAGAAGCGCCTCCGCCCGATGCACAGGCAATTCGTGTGCGGCCAACAAGGCATGCATACGCAACAGGTACGGCTCAGCAGATGCCGGCTGCCCCATCGCCATTGCCACACGGGCAGCGTTTTCGACAACGGGGATCAGTTGAGCATCATCGGATCCGGCATATTGCTCGATACCGGTGATTGCCCGGCCGATCAAGGCAGACGCTTCCTCGGCGCGATCAGCGGAGCAGAGCATGACGGCAAGGTCGGATCGCGCACGGGCAACCGTGATTGCATCTTCGCCCACCAGCGCGACACGCAGTGCACAGCTGCGCTGCGCGTGACGAATACCGTCCGCTATTCGACCTGCACGAAAGCAGGCGCTCGCAAGGTTGCCGAGTACCAAGGCCATGGCCTCGTGGGACGCGGACTCGGCCTGTTCATTCGCCGTGATTATATCAGCGGCAGAGCCGAAGGCGTCGGCCGCTTCCGACCATTCAGCTTGCTGGGCGTGATGCACGCCACGACTGTTCTCCTCGATCCAGGGGAGTCGTGATTCACGCATGTCGTGGCCGGTCATGGAGGAAATGTGCATCGCACTCGGTTGACGCATTGTCACGGTGATCGTCACCCCCTTTGCCAGCATGGTGACGGCGCTGCACGAATCTCTCACGGTGCCGGCGCGCGCCGTGAAATCGAGTGATCAATGAGACATGGCCAATCTGTCACACCACAGGCATGAAAACGAACTACTGCATCCTGTCGCGCGCCGGGCGGTGGCGAAAAAACTGCTGCGTCGGGTCGGTGACGCGTTTGACGTCAAGCGCCCCACACTTAGCTTAGCGACCATATGCATACAACGCCTCGCCGCCAGTACCGAGTCAAACCCCAGCTCGTCTCATTTGGGGCTGCTGTTGCCATCTGCGCGCTTGTCGCATGTTCCGGCGACGATGGTAATGTTCGGATTCAAGGAGACGTTGCCGGACTGGATACGATCGCACTGCGTGGCGATTTAATGCTGAACGCGCCATCCCGCGACCAGTTGATCCTCGATTCCCTGCGCACTGCCGCTCAAGCGCGGATGCGTGCGGCGATGGATTCTGGCACCGTCGCCGGTACGATCGACCCCTCGTTCCCCGCTTCCAACCAATCGGGCAAGTCGATCACGGCGCGCGCGCGTGCGCGTGGTGACTCGATGGCGCGTGCTGAGGCGCTCAAGTCACTTGCTCCGTCAGATCCATCAAGGCGCGCAAAAGCCGACACCATCCGCGGCATCGTAACTGTTCTTGGAACGGCGACCGTGCAGCAAATAACGCTCCTTGCTGACAATGGCAGCAAGGAGATCGCGCTGAGCGGAATGGCAACGACTGGGCTTGCAAAGCTCGCCGGCGCGGAAGTCGTGGTTCGCGGCTTTCTCGTTTCGCCACGCGATGTTGTCGTCTCCGATTTCATCGTGCGCGCTGTCAACAAGATCCCGGCCTACGATGGCGTGCTCGATGAAGCCGACGGTGCGTGGGCGCTTGTGCTGACCGACGGCAGCGGACGGAAACGCCTTCCCGTGGTGCCGCCAACGCTTCGCGCGTACCCAGGACTGCGCGTGTGGGTCAGCATTCGTCCGGGTAATGAAACGCCCGATTCGTATGGGTTGGTGCGGCGCTAATGTAGCGTCGCATCCGGCAAACTACGCTTCGCGAATCGCGGCCATCGGCGTCGCGCGGTACACGTCTCGGCTCGTCAACAACCCGATTCCCATCGTCAGCAAAAGCATTCCGCCTGCGATGGCAAACACGGGGAGCACTGCTGGGTCAAACGAGTCCTTGAAAACGAAGTGCGTAAGACCCCACGCTCCGCCAAAGGCCAGGACCATCCCGGTCAGTGCGCCGAGTGCGCCGAGCGCCGCGTATTCGGCGAGCAGTACGCGCGCGACCTGCGCACGCGTTGCGCCTAGTGTGCGTAGCAACACGCCTTCGCGAAGGCGCGCGCGACGCGTCGCTGCCACGGCGCTGAAGAGCACGGGAATCCCCATCGCGATCGAGAAAAGTCCGAGAAATCGGATCGCGAGTGTGACGCGATTCACGATCGACCCGATCGTCTGACGAACCAGTGTCAGGTCGAGACTCGAGATATTCGGGAATCGTCGCACCACATCGCGCTGAACTTCGGCGAGCACCTTGCCGGCCGGCACGTTCGCCACGAGCGCAAACTGTTGCGGCGCACGTCGAATTGCCTC
>JAYUWD010000048.1:0-2399 GCA_043753735.1 Gemmatimonadaceae bacterium | reverse complement strand
GGTGGTAGCGTTGAGCGCGTTCGTCAACAAGCGCGTGCACACCAGAATTCATCTTGCACTCCTGCACGCATCGCCAACGAGGCGCGCATCGAGTGGGAGAATCGCGCTCGAAATGGCTCACTTAAATTTCGTCACCGGCGAGCTGACAAGCTGCACAGCGTCGTCATTCCTGATCGCGATGTAATGATCGATACTATCACGCTCGACTTCGAACACAAGGAAACGCGTGCCGGTGCAGGCGATATGTATTCAAAGAAAGACCCCCGCGTCGTCAATGAAATCCCCAAGGCCCGATGTGAACACCGCACCTCAGAATGTGAAGGACGTACCCACAAAACCCCAGCGCTCCTGAAGGGCGCCACCCGGCGTATTGCGCAGGAACACGCCGGGAAGCACCCACGCGTGCCCGGCAATCAACTTGAGATGGCGAGTTGCGTTGAGGGTGCCCGTCAGATCGATCTCGTCGCCCGCATGCCGATCCAGCGAACCCGAGGCCGCGCGCAGCACTGTGTTCTGCTTGTTGTAGACGCCGTCCTCGAGACGCAGTCGATCGTAGCGATGCCAAGCAGCGCGCAGATTGATTTTGCGCACCGGATCCCACGTCGAGATCAGCTGCGCCTGGCGTGCGTTTGCGCGCCCGAACACGTCGGCGTAGCCGCCGTGCGCATGTGCGGCCGCGAACAACGCGTTGAACCCCTGAATTTGCGTGTCTTTCGAATCACGGTCGCCACTGGCCTCTTCAAAACCAATAGCGAGCGTGGGCGCGCCGTGCACCCCGCGCCACTGCGTGGTCATTTCCATTGTCCAGAACCAGCCCCGTAACGCCGCCGCGCCGGTCGCTCCCCGCTGCACTGCACCTTCCAAGTCAAAACCGTAGCTCTGACCCGTTTTCGATGCGTGGCTAAATGTCCACGCGGCACGGGCACCAGTAGTGAGACGGCGCGTCGGAGTCGCGACCGAAATCACCTGCTCATACCAGTACGCCTGCCACGCAGCAGGTAGCGCGATCAACGCCGCTTTCGCACCGGGAGCGCTTCCAATCGAAAGCGCGCGCAAACGGGTCGTTGGATCGCGGAGATCGCGCGAGGCCAATCGCACCAGCAGCGGCCGCGCAACGAGGCCTTCGAAGGCGAAAGCGCCATGCACCAGCATCACGCGCGTGCCTTCGAATGCGCGACGTGTGTTGGACCAATCAGGCACGCCGATCAGTCGCTCACGATTGAAGGCGACTTCCTGTCGGCCGTACCGCACGTACGACTTTGCGAAACCCAAATCGGCAAAGAGGTTTTGCATGTCGCTGCGGTCCGCGTCATTCGGCCGCGTTCCGCCGACCAGGTCACGGTCGTACGACTGTGCATCGCGAAACTCGGCGAACACGCGCCCATGAAGCGTACGCGCGCTGCCAGCCTGCAGATCGGCGTGGAGGAGCACGCGGGACTGTCCGTAATTGTCGCTGGCGTTCGCGAAATTGAACGACTGGGCAAACTCTTCGCGCCAACGCAGCTGCCCACCAACAGTGAGTGTCAATTTCGGTGCTACAGGAATGACCTTGATCTCGTCATCCCAATGCGCTGTGCGGGTGGCGCGGGACCACACCTCGTCGAAGCGCAGGTTCTTGAAGTCGGGGCGCGCCGGTGCCTTGGCGGGCGCTATTGTCGGCGGCTTCACGTCAACGTTGCCATGAGTCGACCCAACGCTATCGCGCACAACCGGAATTGCAGTCACGGAACGGCCTACAATTGCGCTGCTCTGTGCAGAACTCTGCGCCGGGACGACGATGATCGCGCCAAATAAAACACACCGGACCCAATCGATGCGGGTCGTCATCTGGTTGGGTGATGCACTACGGTTGGTAGCGCCCCCACACGGTCTCGAGTGTGTCAGCAATCTCCCCCACAGACGCCCGAGCTCGGACCGCGTCGATGATCAAGGGCATCAGCTGCGTCCGCGCGCCCTCGGCGCTGGCTAAATAACCCGGCGCTGCCTGCCCGATCGCGCTCAAGGCGCGATCGACTTCCGCCCGAACGCGCCCTGCCTTGACCCGCGTCAACTCCGCTACCTGTCCCTGCTCGAGCGCGGAGAAGTTGGGAGAGGGAATGATCGGTGGGTCCTGCCCGTCACTGAATTTGTTCACCCCTACGACGACCGTTTCCCCAGCTTCGACGCGTAGCTGATGCTCGTACGCACTTCGGGCAATCTCGTCCTGGAAAAAGCTGGCACGGATCGCTTCTGCGGCTCCGCCCATCGCATCGACGCGCTCAATCAGTTCGAGCGCGCGCTTTTCTACTTCGTCCGTCAGCTGCTCAACGTACCAACTGCCGGCGAGTGGATCGACGGTTTGGGTGACCCCCGACTCGAAACCGACAATCTGTTGAGTACGCAGAGCAAGTGTCGCGGCC
>JAYUWD010000047.1:0-2399 GCA_043753735.1 Gemmatimonadaceae bacterium | reverse complement strand
TGTCGATGATGACCACATCGCACGACGACAGGCGCTTCATCGCCGCGTCGATTTCACGCGCGTCGTACACTACTTCAAACGGAACGTCGGCCAATTCTGCGTAGGTCGCGAGCTGCTCCATGCCGCCGACGCGATAAGTGTCGAGCGTGAGCAAGCCTGGACGTGCCGCGCCAAACATGCCACGCTTGACCGCCAGCTTTGCTGCCGTCGTCGTCTTGCCAGCGCCCGTTGGGCCGACAAGCGCAATACGATACGGCTGGCCATCCGCCAATCGCATCCCGTTCGGGAATGGTGCGGGCTCGAGGCGCTCGCGCAACCGATCGATTGTCGTCGACGTTGTCGCCAGCACTTCAACCATCGGGACGCCGCCATCGCGCACCGTGCGAGCATGCAGGATCATTACATCGTCGCCGAGTGAACGACGGGCGCGCTCGGCGACATGGGTGATGTCGGCACCGCGAAAGCGTTCAAGCAACATTCTTCATCTCCCAGGTGGCAACACTGCTCAGTGTGATTGCGGGCGGCAGCTCGGCGAGCGACACGACCGGAAGACTCGGCAGCACAGGTTCGATCAGACGACGCACACCGATGCGCAGCGACGGTGGTGTGATGAGCGGCAGCGGACGACCATCGACCGCGTACGTCGTGGCGAGGTGGTTCAGGTCGCGCAGCATTGCGGCCAGCGAATCGGGAGTGAGCAACGGTGCGTTAGCGGCAGCGGCGCGTGGCGAGAAGAGGCCCATGAGCGCGGACTCGAGTCGCGCGCCGATGGTGATGCCGCGAACGACACCACTCTGATCGGCGAAGAGACGCGCGATGACATTCGTGAGCGACTTGCGTACCGCTTCCGTGAGGGCTTCCGGATCTTTGGTGATTTCGGCGCCATCGCCCAATGCTTCGAGGATGGTGACGAGATCGCGGATCGGTACACGCTCGCGGAGCAGGCGCTGCAACACGCGATGCAGCACGCTGAGGGACACCTTGCCGGGGATGATCTCTTCGACGAGTGCGGGATGTGTCTTTTTGAGCGTCTCGACCATCTCCTGTACTTCCTGACGGCCAAGCAGATCGGCAGCGCTGTTCTTGAGCGTCTCGAGCAGGTGGGTCGCCACAACCGTCGTCGGTTCGACAACGACGTAACCCAACGCTTCGGCTTCCGTGCGACGCGCACCGGCGATCCAGCGCGCCGGCATGCCGAACGATGGATCAATGGTTTCCATGCCGTCAATTTCGGACACGACACCGCCGGTGTTCAGCGCCATCATGAAGCGTGGCAACACCTCGGAGCGCGCCACTTCGGAGCCGCGCAACTTGATCACGTATTCGTTGGCCGGCAGACGGATATCGTCGCGAATGCGGATGGGCGGCACGAGAATGCCGAGTTCCATGGCGGCCTGTTTACGGAGCAACGAGATGCGCTCGAGCAGGTCGCCGCCCTGGCCTTCGTCGACCAACGGAATGAGCGCGTAGCCGACTTCAAGTTCGATCGGATCGATCTGCAACAGGTCGCGCATCGGGTCTTCGGGCGTGAGCGCGGCGACTGCGGTCGGCACCTGGGACAATTGTGCAAGCGCATTGCGCCGCGTTTCGGACGCCGACGAAGATTTGGCCAGAAATGCCGTGAGGCCGGCAAGCGCGACGAAGGGAAACATCGGCAGGCCAGGCACGAGTGCGAAGGAGCCCAGCACACCGGCGGCCATCCACATTGCACGCGGATGAGCACCGAGCTGGCGACTGAGCACCACGCCCATGCGATCCTTGCCGGCCGCACTTGATGCCATGAGGCCGGCAGCGGTACTGATGATCAGCGCTGGAACCTGCGACACAATGCCGTCGCCGACGGTGAGGATGGTGTAGGTGCTCGCGGCCTTCGCGATGTCCATGTTCTTCTGAACCACACCGATGAAGATGCCGCCCAGAATGTTGACGATGACAACCATGATGCCCAGGACGGCATCACCCTTCACGTATTTCGACGCACCGTCCATCGCGCCATAAAAGTCGGCGGTACGCGCGATTTCGTCGCGGCGCTTGCGTGCCTCCTTCTCGTCGATGAGACCAGCCGACAGGTCGGCATCGATCGCCATCTGTTTGCCGGGCATGGCGTCGAGATTGAAACGCGCGGCGACTTCGGCGATACGACCCGCACCCTTGGTGATGACGATGAAGTTGATGCCGATCAGCAGCAGGAAGATGACGATGCCGACGGCGTAGTTCCCGCCAATGACGAACTGTCCGAAGGCGGCGATGACCTTGCCGGCGTGCGCTTCCGTGAGAATCAGTCGCGTCGACGAAACGTTCAGGCCGATCCTGAACAGCGTGAGCAGCAACAGCAGCGTGGGGAAGCTGCTGAAATCGAGTGGGTTGGTTGTGTAGAGCGAAACGAGCAGCACAACGAG
>JAYUWD010000046.1:0-7416 GCA_043753735.1 Gemmatimonadaceae bacterium | reverse complement strand
GGCGCAGCTGTCGCGCATTTATCCGTACGACAACACCTTGCGTGCGGTACGCATCACAGGCGCACAACTGCGCGCCTTTCTCGAACATTCCAGTCGCTACTATCGTACGTTGAACGCTGACGGCAGGGCCCCTCGCGGAGGGCTGATCGACTCCACGGTCCCGGGCTTTAACTTCGATATCCTGTCGGGCGCCGACTACACGATCGACCTCACGCGACCACTCGGCGCGCGGATCACGCGCCTCGAATTTCATGGACGCCCGGTTCAACCGACCGACAGCTTCACCCTTGCTCTCAACAACTATCGACAAGGCGGAGGTGGTGGGTACAGCATGCTCGCCGGTGCGCCGGTTATGTACGAAAAGGATGTCGATATACGGCAGCTGCTGATCGACGAAGTGAAGCGCGAAAGTCAACGCGCGGGCTCACTTGATCCAGCCCACTACGCGACGCGCAACTGGCACATCGAACCTGCCAGCGCCGTTGCGCTTGCATACGCCGAACAGACGCGCGGTCGCGCCGGTGAAGCGGCCGGCGGCGAAGCGACGCGATCACCAGCGAACCGTTTACCACCCACGAATACGACGCCATCAACCGCGCCGTCAGCCGTCTTGCCCACGAGTGCGGCGCAACCGCTGGGTGCACCGCCAGTCGGCCAGCGCACCCTTCGCGTAATTGCGATGAGCGACTTTCACGCTGCGCTGCGCACTCGCCCCGACGACTCGGGACGGCTGCTCGGCGGGGCGCGCGCACTTTCGGCGGCGATCACGCGCGCTGAACGCGAGTGCCGTGATAGCTGTCAAAGCGTGGTCGTGGACGCAGGTGATTTATTTACTGGAACGCCGGCGTCAGACTGGGACGCCGGTCGTCCCACGGTCGCCGTCGTCAATCGGCTGCATATCGCCGCCGGTACGTTGGGCAATCACGAATTCGATTTTGGACAGGATACGCTGCGTCAACGTCGGGCCGAGCTTCGCTACGCGCTGCTCGGTGTCAATGTGCGCGATGCCAACGGCAGGATGCCGACCTATTTACGCGCTGACACCATAATGACGCGGGGGGATCTCCGCATCGGTATCGTCGGTGCGGCGGGGCAACAAACAACACAGGCCGCGAAGGCGCGCACGGTGCGCGGCCTCACCTTTCTCGATCCGGCGCCGCTCATCAGCGAGCGCGTTCGCGTTCTGCGCGCCGCCGGCGCACAGATTGTTATCGGCGTGATTCATGATGGTGCGCGCTGCGATCGCGTACAGCCCACGGTCTGTCGCGGTGGTGGCCTGACAGTCGCGGACGCGTTGACCGACCGTCCCGACCTGTTCGTGATGGGGCATGCGCACGTGAACATCATGACGCGCGTGAAGGATATGCCAGTCGTCGAAGCGGCGTCGAATGGTCGCGCGATCGCCGTTGTCGATATCCCGCTGGATGGTCGTGCGGCAACGCTCAATATTCGCGAAGTGTTTGGCGATTCGATCGAGGGAATGGACCCACGTGTCGACTCGATCGTCACCGCCGCCGTTGCAAAGGTCACCGCGCGCATGGAACGACCCGTCGCGACGATCGCCGAACCGATGCTGCGACGCGGACGGCAGCATGCCATCGGCAACCTTGTCACCGATGCTGCGCGCGTGATGAGCAGCAGTGATATCGCCGTATGGAACAGTGACGGCATTCGTGCAGATCTTCCGGTCGGTCCGCTCAATTACGGTGGCGTACACGAGATCTCGCCCTTCGGAAACGTGCTCGTGCGTCTCCGCATGACCGGCGCAGGCGTGTCCAGATATCTTGAACGGTGGTTGCTCTCGGGGACACCGTCGGCGCACGTCAGTGGTGTGACGGTGGATTATGACTCAACCGCAGCAAACGGCGAGCGCGTCAAGCGGCTGACGTTGCTCAATGGTGCGCCGGTCAATCCAAAACGCATTTACACGGTGGTCGTCAACGACTACATGCTTGAAGAACCGGAAGGCGCACCGTACCGCCAGCTTCTTTCGTACAAACTGTTGCCACTCCGGGACATCGATTCGCTGGCGCGATATCTTTCAACACTACTGCAGCCGGTGCACGGCTCGTCGGAAGCGCGGTTTCGGCCAATTCCCGCCAGTACAACCCCCGGCACCACACAAGGCACCACACGATGATTGATGATGGCATGTTGAGGGTCTACGTGAACGAGCGCGGAGTTTCCGTGCCGACTGGCGCTGTCGCACTTGATGCGGTGCGCGCGCTCTTCCCCGAACAGGCGGACGAGATCGGTGCGGGACGTTCACGCGTGACGGACAGTCGTGGGCTTCCCATCGCTGCCGACACACCGCTGCACGGTGGCGCGATTTTTCGCGTATTGCCTGTTCGGGATCGTGCGGAGCCAACCGAGTGACATCGTCATCACTCATGATTTCGCCAGCCTTCGCCGAAATCGTGCAGCGACTACCCAAGGCGGAGCTGCACTGTCATCTTGACGGATCATTGCGCCCGGCGACGTTGTACGAACTGTCCGTCGCGCAGGGAATTACGCTGCCCGTCAGCACGCCGGCTCAGCTGCGCGATTGGATGCGAGTCGATGATGCGCGTAATCTCGCTGACTACCTCGCGCGTTTTGAAGTCACGCTTGCCGTGATGCAGGACGCGGCGTCGCTCGAACGCATCGCACACGAACTTGTGCTCGATGCCGCCTTCGATGGTGTGCGCTACATCGAAGCGCGCTTCTGTCCGGCGCTGAACACGCGCGCTGGACTGGCGGCGGACGACGTGGTGCACGCGGTGCTGCGCGGGCTGGCCCGTGGCGAGCGGGAAACCGGTACGGTGGCACGCGTCATCATCTGCGCACTGCGAAGCTTCCTGGCGCCGCACTCGATGGAGATGGCGGAACTCGCGGTTTCCTTCAGGGACTCTCGGGTTGTCGCCTTCGATCTCGCTGGCGGCGAAGCGGGCAATCCGGCCGCCGTGCACGGTCCGTCGTTCGACTTTGCGCGTCAGCACCATCTTGCCGTTACCGTGCACGCCGGTGAGGGTGACGGAGCGCACTCGATTCGCGAAGCGATCGTGCGCTGCGGTGCCAATCGTATTGGGCACGGAACACGACTCTTTGAAGACGCAGCACTCGAAGCATATGTCGTGGACCGCCAGATCCCGCTCGAAGTGTGCCCGACCAGCAACGTGCAAACGCGCGTCTCATCGACTTTCATCGAGCACAAACTCGCGCGCTATCTCAAACTCGGTGCGGTCGTCACGATCAACACCGACAATCGCCTGATGAGCGGCGTCTCGCTCACCGACGAGTATCTGCAGTGCGCCGAACACTTGAAATACGATCTCAATACGCTCGCCAAGTTGTCGCTCGCGGCCTTCGACTCAGCGTTTCTTCCACTGGCCGAACGTCGCGCGCTTCGGGACGCGGCAGCGCGTGAAATCACGCTGCTGCTCGCCGAAGCGAAATCGATCCCGCTCCATGCGACGGAGTCCTGATGTCGGGTGCGTTCAACACTACCAGCTTTGAAGCTCGCCCGGCGATGATGGGCAACGCGCAATCCAAGGCTGCGGCGCAATACATCCAACAGCGGGTTGAAAGCGTCTCGGGCGCGCCGATGCCAACGCCCGTTTGCGGTATTGTGCTCGGCTCAGGGCTTGGCGGTCTGGCCGATCGCATCGATAATGCGATTCGCATTCCGTTCTCACACGTCCCAGGCTTTCCGACTGCCACGGTCGCGGGACACGCGGGACAGCTGATTGTTGGCACGCTGGGTGGTCGGCCAATCGTCGCGCTTGCCGGTCGCTTTCACATGTACGAAGGGCACGACGCGGCGCTGGCTGCATTTCCGGTGCGCGTTCTGCACGCACTTGGCGCACGGATCTACTTCGCGTCCAACGCTGCCGGTGGTGTCCGACGCACCTTCTCGCCTGGCGATCTGATGGTCATCGCCGACCATCTGAATCTCATGTATCGCAATCCGCTTGCCGGTCCGGTCGAACCGGGTGACGAACGTTTTCCGGACATGTCGGAGCCGTACGATCGCTCGCTCCGTGCGCAGCTGCACGAAGCGGCGCGTGCCGTGGGGATCATGTTGCAGGACGGCGTCTACTGCGGTTTGCTCGGTCCGACCTACGAAACACCGGCCGAAGTGCGAATGCTGGAAAAGCTGGGCGTCGATGCCGTTGGCATGAGCACCGTCCCCGAAGTGATCGTCGCGCGCGCACTCGGCATGCGCGTCGCGGCCATTTCCTGTATCACGAACAAAGCGGCGGGCCTAAGCCTTGTACCGCTCAGTCACTCCGAAGTCATGGACGTCGGGCGGTCCGTCGCCGCAAGCTTTGAAGGGCTGATCACCGAGTTCGTCCGACGCCTGCCGTAGCGACTACCGTCTGGTCGGCGGCGATTTCGGCAGCGATGCAAGCCGAGCCTTGAATCGCTGGAATGCTGGCGTGTCTTTGCTCAGTGTGCGCAGGATGATGGGGCTGATCTTTGCTATCTCCGCTTCCGTGGACGCGACGCGATCTTCCTCCATCGGGTGCGACGCGAACCACGAGCTGATACCGCCGGGATTCGACTTCCGCTCGGCGAGCAGCGTCCGAAACATCGCGGGCATGCCGCGCGGATCGATGCCTGCACGCGTCACATAGGTCACACCGTACGCGTCGGCCTCGGACTCGTCGTTCCGACTGAACTTTGCGAAGAGGGCACCACCTCCGTACTGAATCGCGGCGTTGCCGGCGCCGCTGTTGCAGAACGATGGGAACGCGATGCAAAGCCCCATCGCGCCATACGATGCCTGCTGCCCTTTGGCCATCTGCTTCATGCTGTGGCGCTGCGTCACGTGCGCGATTTCGTGTCCGATCACGCCGGCGAGCTCAGACATGTTCGCCGCACGCTCCACCAATCCGCGATTGACGTAGATGTATCCGCCCGGTACGGCAAACGCATTGATGTCACTCTGGTCGACGACATTGAACTTCCACGCCAGATTCCGATTGTCCGACACGCGCGCGATCGAATCACCCAGCACGTTGATGTAGCGTACGATTTCGGGATCGCGAACGAGCGGCAGTTGCCGGTCGATCTGCGACGCGTAGTCAGCGCCCATTTGAAGTTCCTGCTGGGTCGACGCGACGCAGCCGGTCGCACCCCAAAGGATGAGCGCCACAGCGGTAAAACGAATGCGTTCGCGCGAAAACCGCATCGCCAGAGGTGTACTCTTTCGCATATTCAAGCTTGTCTGTCGGCTCTTGTGATTGTGCATCGTCTCTCTTGTTCTCTTTTTCGGCAAACTATCCGTCATCGCACCCAATCAGCGTGAAACTACTCACCCTCGCTCGCGACCTGCAGCGCCGTAAAGCGCGTGAACGCCATCGACGATTCGTCGCCGAAGGCGTCCGCACCGTTGAGGTACTGCTCGACTCCCCGCTGACGATCGTGGGAATCTTGGCAACTGCTGGACTGACCGCCGACGCCCGCGGTGCGGCACTGGTGGCCAAAGCGTTGCAAAAAGGGGTCCCAATCCACGAGCTGTCGGACAAGGACCTGGAGAGTGCCGCCGATACCGACACGCCTCAGGGGGTGCTGGCCGTCGCCGAAATCCCTGAGCGAACTCATGGTACCCCACCGCCAGTTGGTCGATTCCTGCTTCTTGACGCGTTGCAGGATCCGGGCAATGTCGGGACCGTGGTGCGAACGGCAGCGGCACTGGGCGTGACGGCCACGATCACTTTGCCGGGAACCGTTGACCTCTGGAACGCTAAAGTCGTCCGTAGCTCGATGGGCGCGCTGTTCACACATTCGGCGATGCCCGCTACCTGGGAGTCCGCGGAGGCGTGGCTTGAATTGCACGCGATTCCGCTGTGGGCGGCGGACAGTGACGGAGTGGCGCTGGACGCAGCTTTACCACTGCCTCCTCGCCTGGCGCTCGCGGTGAGTAACGAGGGTGCAGGGCTTTCGGCGCACATTGCCGCACGGGCCGTGCATCTGGTTTCAATCCCGATGGCGCCCGGCGTGGAGTCGCTCAACGTGGCGGTTGCGACGGGGATCCTCTTGCACGCACTTCGCCCAACCTGACCGCTCGTCTTCCACTTGAACCGATGCCGCCACTCACCGCCGAACTGACCGCTCTCCTCTTTGCCACCGTGTTCGTACTTGGTGCGTCGATGGGCTCGTTCCTGAATGTCTGCATTTCGCGTTGGCCGGCGGAGCTCAGCGTCGTCAGTCCGCGTTCACGATGCCCACGCTGTGAACGCCCCATCGCATGGCACGAGAACATTCCCGTGTTGAGCTGGCTGATGCTGCGCGGAAAGTGCCGAGGCTGTCAGCTTCCGATCTCCATACAGTATCCCGCCGTTGAGCTGCTTGTCGCGCTGGGCTGGGTGGGTTGCGTGATGCACTTCGGCGTAACATACGAAGCGCTCCGTGTCGCCGTGTTCGGCACAATTCTTTTCGGTATCGCGGTCACTGATGCAAAACATTACCTGATTCCCGATGGCTTCACGCTCTCCGGATTGGTGCTGGTGTTCGTTGCCGCAATCGGTGGACTGTTTCTAAACGAGACATCGCTCTTTGCCACGCCCTGGGCGGCATTTCTTGGCGCGTGCGTTGGCGCTGGCGCGATCACGATTATCGGATGGCTCGCCGAAGCGGCGATGAAGCGCGAAGCGATGGGCTTTGGCGACACCACGTTGATGGCGGTCGTTGGCGCGGCGCTCGGCCCTGAGCGTGCATTGCTCACAATCATCGGCGGTGCGTTCGTGGGCGCAACGTTTTTCCTCTTCATCGTGGGACCGGTGATCTGGATCAAGGCCAAGCGCGAGGGAACGGAATTCGCATTTCCTGACGTACCCTTTGGAGTGTTCCTTGCGCCCGCTGCGATGCTGGCCTTGCTTTGGGGTGACCACCTCATCGCTTGGTACATGCAGCGCGCCTTCCCGACGTGACCCAATTTCCTCCGCATCGCTCCAATCCGTCGCAACATCGCGCACGACGCGCGTCTGCCATTGCACTCTCGCTGCTGCTCATGGGTGCGACCGCGTGTGATCGTACTTCGACGGCGAACAGTGAAAGCCCATACAGCGATGTCGTGAATGCGGTTGTCCCCAAGCTAGAAAGGCAGCTGGGGATGAAGTTCAAGAGTGCGCCAAAGCTGGAAAAGAAATCACGCGCAGACGTCGCGAAGTTTCTGATGCAGCAGCTGTCCAGCCCCCGCGCCAGAACGCAGCTGGCGGGACAGCAGGGCGTGTACCGTGTGCTCGGTCTCATCCCCGACACGCTCAATCTTGGCGCGCTGTTGCAGCGATTGCTCGAAGAACAGGTGATCGGGTTCTACGATCCAGCCACAAAAGTTTTGTACGTGGTTGACGGTGCGCCCAAGGCGCTGCTCGATCAAACCATTGCGCACGAACTGGTTCACGCGTTGCAAGATCAGTATGTGAAGGTCGA
>JAYUWD010000045.1:0-2409 GCA_043753735.1 Gemmatimonadaceae bacterium | reverse complement strand
CGAACGTGCTCACTGGCGCAAACAGCTCATCGCGAACAGGCGCGATATCTGGCGCGCTGTGAACGGCGTGATCGAACGCCATGGTATTCACGACGAGCTGTCACGCATCGTTGCGCCAACGCTGATCATCGTTGGCGAGCAGGACGTTGCCACGATTCCCGCAAAGTCAGAACGCCTGCATGCCGCCATTCGCGGGTCTACACTCGTGCGCATTCCGGAAGCCGGTCACTCGAGCAGCATCGAACAGCCCGCGCGCGTCAACGCTGCCATTGATGCCTTTCTCAAACGCATCGCGTAGCACTCGGTCATCCATTCGCATCACCGCGCAAGCGACGCCGTTTCGGCTATGACTTGAGCACTTGCCTGAGCACTACGCCGGGCTGGATTGGCGTCTCGATCCGCAGGAGCGTTCGCGTCACGTCATCAAACCACACATGCGCTTCGTTGTTGCGACCGAGTTGCACGATGACATGCACGATAAAACTCTTGCCGCGAAGCTCCCGATCGGCAACGCGAATATTGTAGCGGTGCAGCTGCTGGTCGACGTCGTACAGCTGCACAATCGCAGCGTCACCTTCTTCGAGCGGAAGCGCGCGAACCGCCAGATCCCAATTGGACGAATCGAATGCAGCGTCCGCGAGCGTGGTATCGATCAAACGCGGCGCACCACTTCTGGGCGTAACCGTTCCTCGCACGCGGGCGCCGTCGAATTCGAGAAAGACCATTCGTTGCGGTTGCACACCGTTATGCCAACGCGGTGCCAGCGTCTGCGCGTCTGAAACCGTGCTGTCCACGCTCACACCGCCGCTGCGATGAACGGTCTGGACCCTTCTGATCACCGGATCGTTGCCACGAATGGGAAGAATCTCGTCGATTACAGACCCGATGATCTGCTCTTCACCGTCGCGCACAATCGACAACAGATACTCGAGCGCCCCGTAGCGGATTCGCGTTGGCTCGATGTTGGGCGCGCCAGGAACGGTCGCCTGCGCAAGAACTGGTGATGGCGCTACCATCGCCACGATCACCACCGACGCGACCACAATCACTCGGCGAGCGAACGCACTCGCTCCCTTTCCCACGTGACTCGCTTGTCGACCAGCAGAACCGCGCCGAGTGAACGCCATATGGCCGAATCTAACGGAGGTCCTTGCACCCGCAGCGTTGGCTACACCGTGCATCGTCCAGGATGCGGCCGAATTGAACGCCGCGCCACCGGCGCTACGCCACGTCGCCGGTCGCGTTCGTTGACGGGTGATATTTTTCGGGCAGCGAGACCTCGCGCGTCACCCTGTCTTCCGATCTTTTCCATTTCCGCGTGACCCTGCTCTCAGTATCCAACGTCGGCGTCTCGTTCGGCGCGACAGAACTATTCAAGAACATCACCTTCACCGTCGCCCAAGGTGAGCGGTGGGGGATCATCGGTCGCAACGGCGCCGGCAAGTCGACGATCTTCAACATCATCACGGCCGATCTGCAACCCACCGTGGGAAGCGTTGCACGCAAGCCGGGGCTCCGGCACGCCCTGCTCGACCAGCATCGGGCGTTCGAGGGTGCGACGACGGTGTGGGAGGCTGGCGCCGCCGCATGGCGCGAAGTCATCGACCTCGAGAAAAGCATCGCCGAGCAGGCCACCGAGCTTGGGAGTATGGGCGAGCGTGTGACCGACGCCTTTCTCGAGCGATTCGGACGCGATCAGGAGCGGTTCGCCGACCTGGGTGGCTACGTCTACCATGCGCGAGTGGACGCGGTGCTGCAGGGGCTTGGCTTCGACGCCGAGGAATCGAAGACGCGGCTTGTGTCGACACTGTCGGGGGGCGAGCGGGGACGTGTGGGTTTGGCCGCGCAGCTCATTGCCCCCGCCGACCTGCTGCTGCTCGACGAACCCACCAATCACCTCGACCTCGACACCACCACGTGGCTCCAGGACTGGCTTGGCGAGGCCGACGAGACGGTGATTGTGGTGTCGCACGATCGCGCGTTCATGGACGCCGTCTGCACGAACATCCTGCACGTCGAAGCTAAGTCGAGCGAATCGTACAAGGGGAACTACAGCCAGTTCGTTCCGCAGCGTGCCGAACGACGGCTCACGCGCGAGCGCGAGATGGAAAAGCAGCGCGCGTATGTGAAAAAAGAGGAGGAGTACATCCGTCGCAACCTCGCAGGCGTCAACTCGTTCCAGGCGAAGGGCAAACGCAAGCGGCTCGAACGGCTGCCACGTCTCGCGCCGCCCCCCGGCGATCCGGCCGCGATGACGCTTCGCTTCGACGTGGAGGAGCGCGGCGGCGACCAGGTGACCGCCATCAAGGATCTGCGGGTGGAGGTGCCGGGCCGAGTGCTCGTGGACGAATTCACTGCCGTGCTGCGACGTCACGACTTTGTCGCGCTCGTCGGCCCCAATGGCGCCGG
>JAYUWD010000044.1:0-2415 GCA_043753735.1 Gemmatimonadaceae bacterium | reverse complement strand
TGTTGGAGCGTCCATTCAACTCGCTCATGCCGCGCGTATTTTGCAGATCGTCGATGACGTTCCCGAGATCACCGAGACGAACCGGTGCCCCGTTGCGGTAGGCGACAACCAGCGCGCGGAATGCCGTAGCGTTCTTGAGTTGTCCTGACGCCTGCAGCGTGAACGACTGGTTGGGACCCATCAGGATGCCAGCCGGCTGATTCGAATTTCCCTGGTTGATCGCCGTCTGGACTTCGTCGATCCCGATGCCTCGAGCAGCGAGTGCGCCCGGATCAAGCTGCACGCGCACGGCGTATTTGGCCGAACCGTATACCTGCACCTGCGCCACACCCGTCACCGTCGAGAGCCGCTGCGCGATGAAAGTTTCCGCATATTCGTTCAACTCGACGCGAGACAGCTGGTCGGAGTTGAGCGAGTACATCATGATCGGCGCGTCAGCCCCATTCGCCTTGTTGTACGACGGGGGATTGATCCCCTGCGGCAACTGTCGCAGCGTCTTGGAGATCGCCGACTGCACGTCGGCCGCCGCCTTGTCGATATCGCGATCGAGCGCGAACTGCAGGGTGACGTTCGTGTTTCCCTGGGAACTCGACGAGGTGATGTTCTCGATGCCCGCCACCGTCGTGAACGCCTGCTCGAGCGGCGTCGCCACCGAGGTCGCCATGACTTCGGGACTCGCGCCCGGCAGCCCTGCCGACACGGTGATTGTCGGGTAGTCGATGGTCGGCAGATCGCTCACCGGCAGCTCGCGATATGCGAGCACACCAAAAACGAGGATTCCGACCATGACCAGCGTCGTCATGACCGGCCGTTTGATCCAGATCGCGCTCAAATTCACGGCTTGGTGCCTCCAGACTTGCGGCCGGCAGCTGCACTGCCACCGCCGCTCGCGTTCCCCGACTTGGTTCCGCCCTTGCCGCCATTGCGACCTCCGCCTGGCGCAACGGGTCTGCGGATCTCGACCTTCGCGCCGTCGGTCAAACGCGTCTGGCCGTCCACGATCAGCTGCTCACCACCGACGAGTCCGCTGTCAATCTTCGTCCGCGCGCTGAGCACTCGGCCTACCTTCACCGCATGACGCTTCGCTTTCGAACTGTCGCCGACGGTATACACGAACGAGCCGGCCGCGGTTGTCACGACCGCAACGGTCGGCACGGTAATCGCCGAGCTGTCCACACTGAGCTCGAGACCGACCGAAACGAATTGCCCCGGCCAGAGCGCTCGCGATTCGTTCTCCACCCGCGCCTTGAGCAACACTGAGGCGCTCGCGCGATCGACAACGTTGTTGATGAACGTGAGCTGACCGGTGACCGAGCGGGCCGTATCGGCCGCGGACGGTGTCACTTTGACTTTGAGCGGCTTGTCGAGTCCGGCGCGCTTTCGCATTTCCTCGAAATCGCGCTCGGGGACGCTGAATCGGACCAGCACAGGGCGCAGTTCGTTGATCGTGACCAGCGCGGGGTCCGAATTTGCCCGAACCAAATTCCCAGCCTGGATCGCCAGCTGTCCGGTACGACCAGAAATCGGCGCCCGCACCGTACTGTTGTCGAGCGCGATTCTGGCCGCTTGAAGCGACGCAGTCCCAGCCGCCACCGTCGCAGCCAGCGACGAAGCGTCGGCGAAGGCCTGATCAAGCTGCTGACGCGTGACGTAGCCGTCTTTCGCGAGCGCGGCAAAGCGCGCCGAATCAGCGCGGGCGCGAACCAAGGTTGCCTGGTCGCGTGCAAGCGTGCCCGTGACTCGGTCGACTTCCGCTTTGAAGGGACGCGGATCGATCTGGAAGAGGATCTGACCCTGAGTGACCTCATCGCCCTCGGCGAATGCAACGCGGGTCAACATGCCCGAGATCTGAGACTGCACAGACACCGTGCGATTCGCTTCAACTTCGCCGTTCGCCGTGACGACGTACGGGAGCGGGCCGATTCGCACCGTGTCGATGGCCACGGTTGGAGTGGGCCGCGGTGGGCGGGGCTTTTCCTTGCAGCTTGCGAGAACGAGAAGAAGGGACGCGGCAACTGAGCGCGTCAGGAGGGATCTATGCGGGCGGCGCGCGAGGCTAGGCGAGGCTTGAATTGAATGCATTCGCAGGGCGAACGTCGAAACGGAAGGACGCGCTTCCCACGCGCCCCCAAAATTGGTCGCGGGCTCGCGCGCCAAGTCGGGAGGTGGCGTTTATGTGCGTGAGAAGATAACGCCGTCTGACGGGATTCCGTTGTCCCCGCACGCGAGGCTGCCTGAGAGCGGCAGCCGCGCGCTGCCGCTACAGAATCGTGATCGTGCGCCTCGGTGACACACGAACGCGTGGAGGTGACGCGATTTCTTGTCCGTCCCCGAAGTGAAACTGGAAATCGCGACCCAGTTCCTGCATCGACCGACGGACCTCGTCCATTGCGCGGCGGATCGACTCACGGCCGG
>JAYUWD010000043.1:0-2421 GCA_043753735.1 Gemmatimonadaceae bacterium | reverse complement strand
AGCGCTTCGCAATTTGATACCATCCGAAAACGTCCTCGCCGATCAGCACGGTGCTGTCGGGGAGCAGCATGCGTTCGTTGCGGCCGTAGTAGTCGATGCCCAGCACCTGGAAGCCTGGCGATTCTCCACGCATGAACCACTCGTATTCCTCACGCGTGAGGCCATTGTCGAGGAGGTACGTGAACACGTCCGCGTCGGGCGGGTGCGCGTAGAGCAGGTCAAGCGCGAGAAAGCCGAGCTTGTTGACCATCGCGACATCCTTCGAAGGATGTGCGTGCAGATCATGGACATGTTCCGCGCTTTCACTCTGCACGATGACACAGTTCGCTCGGCATCGCAGCAGTCGGTGACTCGCCAGAATGCTGGCCGCAGCCAAGTGCTTCATGGCGGTGACAAAACCATAGTCCGAACGGAGTTGCTCGTTCCACAACCCGTCGTGTCCACTAAGCCGAGCCGTGACGTACATCTCGTTCACGGGCGTGTAGTAGCGCACCCACGGGTAGCGCACAGCCACGGCTTCTGCAAAGTCTGCCAAGTGTGCGGGAAACTCCGGATTCTGGTAGTTGCCGATCCAATCAGGCACCCCGAAATGCATGAGGTCGAGTATCGGCGTGATCTCGAGTCTTTGTATTTCTGCCATCACCTCGTCGGCGAAGGTCCAGTCATACTTGTCAGGCGCAAGATGCATTCGATAGTATGGCAGACCGTAGCGAAGCACCTTCAAACCCAGTGCTTTCACGAGTGAAAGATCTTCTTTCCATCGCGCATAGTGGCCGCACTCCTCGAGCATGTCGCGGCGAATGCGTCCGTTGTCGATTGTCGGATACGAGCATTCGATGCCCGTCGCGAACATGAAGTTGCGACTTTCGGCGACGGGCATTCCGCTTCCGCCGTCGGTGGAACGCGTCCGCGGAGAGGCGCCATAGGTATCATCGCCGTGAATGCCGCGCACAACATCAAGGAAGCTCTGGGTCATGCGTTGAACTGCGACGCGTCAGAATCACTCTCGGCGTGGATTTCACACTGAATCTCACGCACGCCGACCACCCCCGATACGATACTTTCGACCAGCCGCTTCTGCACCGCGTCAGCGATCGTCCCGCTCAGCGTGACCGTGCCATGCACAACGCCGATCTCGATGTCGCTGGGGTCGACATCTCGGTGCCGAGTGAGCGACGAGCACACATCGTCTCGGATGTGTTCATCGCAGCGCTCCCATCCATTTGGTCCCTTGCCTGCGAAGGATGGGTGCCTGTTTTCCAATTGGTGCGGCACGATCTGACATGAAAGGGGCGGAGTTTCGTTCAGCAACAGCATGGAGGGTTTCGTGCCGTGGTCGTCCGACCGTCCGCGTCGGAGCTCGCCGGCGCCGGTGCTCTTTTGGCCCGATGATTCGCGATCATGCGGTTGCGATGCTCGACCAAGCATTCTACGGCCGCCAAACCGATTATCGTCCCCGTTTCCAGACCACATATGCCTTCTCCTGTTTGATGCGGTTGATACACGCGTCACACACTACGGCCTTTGAGTGCAGACCACTCCGCAATGCCGGCTCAAGCCGTAGCCGTTCATCCCGGTCACATTCCGCGAAGTGTTGCGCACCGCGATCCTGCAAAAGCGCAGCCGGGAGCGGTTGATCAGATGGCGTTATTGTCCATGCCGGTAAAGCGCCCGTATCGTGGTGTAACGGCGACACTCACCTGACAGCGCAGCCCTTCGTTTTCCGAAGCGCCGACGACGGGCTGCAGCGGATGCACGTTCACAACACAAAAACCCTGACTCGCATTTTTGTTCATGCGCACAACTGCGACGAAGCGCGCACCCCGCAGCGCTGTGCTCGCATGAAAAGGCACGCCCTTTGCGTTTCCCCATCGAGTGCTGATTCAGTGATTAGACAGGCCTGCGGATGACCGACCCTCTTGTACCGCTGAAAGTTGCGGCGTCGTTCCGGCGCGTCGAGAAGTCAAACGATTTGACATGGGGCATGACGGTTATGGCGATGGATTCGGCGTTTGCGCCCTCAAATGATCTGCTCTGTTTCTCGCACCTCAGATGGGACTGGGTATATCAGCGCCCCCAGCATCTGATGTCGCGCGCCGCGCGCGAGCGTCGTGTGTTTTACGTGGAAGAGCCCGTGCGTAGCGATGATGGCGTGCGAATCGAAGAGGTGGTGGTTGCACCCAATATCACCGTCGTGCGACCGCATATTCCACATGGCGTCGGGGAGCAAGAAGTCGCTCTGCTGCAGCGTGAACTTCTCGATGATTGGCTCGCGGCTGGTGATGTGCGCCCGCACACTCTGTGGTACTACACGCCAATGTCGCTGCCCTTCACATCACACCTGCGGGCATCGCTGCTCGTCTACGATTGCATGGACGAACTCTCGAATTTTGCCGGCGCGCCTGCGGCGCTTCAGCTGCT
>JAYUWD010000042.1:0-2421 GCA_043753735.1 Gemmatimonadaceae bacterium | reverse complement strand
TGTGACGCGATGCCGGCACCGCCTGATGCAATCACCGGCACATGCACGGCATCGCCGACCGCGCGCGTCAGCGTGAGATCGTATCCGGTGCGTGCGCCATCGCGATCGATCGAGGTCAGCAGAATTTCGCCCGCGCCGAACGCCACGCACTGCTGAGCCCAGGCAACAGCCTCGAGCGGCGTTTCTTCACGTCCCCCTTTCACCCACACCTTCCACACGCCCTCGGCGTTGCGTTTGGCATCGATGCTTGCCACCACGCACTGCGCGCCAAATCGGTGTGCCGCTTCTGAGAGCAGTTCGGGGCGCGAAACGGCGGCTGAGTTGAGCGAGACCTTGTCGGCTCCGGCGCGCAGTGCACGCGCCACATCGTCGACGGTGCGCACGCCGCCGCCGATTGTGAGTGGCACGAACAACCGTTCTGCGGTGCGACGCGCAACATCAAGCAGCGTCGCACGCTCTTCGGAACTAGCCGAAATATCGAGAAAAGTGATTTCGTCGGCACCCTCGCGTTCATAGTGCTCCGACAGCGCAACGGGATCGCCGACGTCGCGCAATCCCTCAAACTGCACCCCCTTCACCACGCGCGAGCCTTTGACATCGAGACAAACAATCAACCGTCGCGTCAACACGTCAACTCTCGCGGATTTCAAGATGTACCGCGCCCTTGGTGCTGAACACGGCGCCCGATTCTGCCAACGCCTGCCGCAGCGCAAATCCGAGCGCCTTGATCGCGGCCTCCACGATGTGATGCTTGTCGCGTCCGCGAATCACGCGCACATGCAGCGTTGTTTTCGCATTGTCGGCGAAGGAGCGCAGGAAGTGGTCGTACAATGGCGATGGTAACGGTCCGCGGTAGTACGGACGTCCGCCGATATCGAGTACCACCTGCACCAAGGCATCGTCCATGGGTACAGTGCGCTCACCATAACGCGCGCATCCGGCAGGCGTGTAGGCGGCAACAGCCTGGCCGAGTGCAATGGCGACGTCTTCGATGAGATGATGACGCAGGTCACCTGTGGCCTGCACATCAAGATCGACCCCGGCGTAGCGCGCAAAGGCAACCAGCATGTGATCAAGAAACGCGTCACCAGTTTCGACGCGCGCCGCGCCGGCCCCCGCAGTGATCGCGATACGGATCTGGGTTTCCTTCGACTCGCGAATGACGACGGTCATGCTCCGAATTCCTCAGCAAGGCGACGCGCGTCGAGCGCGCCAGTGTAGAGCGCCATGCCAAGCACGGCACCCGTGAGTCCACGATGTTCGAGCGTTCGCATGTCGTCGAGTGTAGAGACACCGCCCGATGCAAATACAGGCCAGGCACTGGCCTCGGCCACATCCTCCATCAACGGCAGGTCCGTCCCTTCCATTCTGCCTTCAAGATGCACCGCTGTGACCAGCACACCGGCCAACGGCAGCGAAGCCAATTCCTCGACGAAATCGATCACGTTCAATCGTGATGTTTCCGCCCATCCGCGCGTTACCACCAACCGCTCGCGCACGTCGGCGGCAATGATCAGCCGACCCGGAAAGCGATTCGCCATCTCGTTGCGCCAGTCTTCGTCTTCGATGGCACGCGTACCGATCACCACCCACGACGCGCCGTCGTCGAGGAGTCGTTCGATCTGCGCCTCCTGTCGGACCCCGCCGCCCACCTGCACCGGCACTGCACTCTCGCGCAGAATGTCGCGGATGATATCGGTGTTGGTGCCACGACCCGTGGCCGCGTCGAGATCGACCACATGGATACGACCAAAACCGAGCTGCGCCCATTCGCGCGCAACCGCCGCAGGATCGTCGAGACGGACGCGCTCGTCGGCGTAGTCGCCACCGACCAACTGCACGCAGTGACCTCCACGCAGGTCCACGGCTGGAATCGCTATCATCGCTGCTCCACGATTGGTGTTGTGATGTGAACTGACGGCGACTTCACGCCGACCGCACCCGGTTTGCGCTGGCGATGAATGCGTGGACGAACCGCACGCCCGGCGCACTCGATTTTTCCGGATGAAACTGCGTGCCGACGATGTTGCCGCTGCGCACTGCCGCTGCAAACCGGTCGTCTTCGTGCTCACTCCACGCCACGACGCTGGTCTCCGAACCGGGCGCCGGACGGCAGACAAAACTGTTCGCATAGTACGCCACGTCCAGCATCGATTCAGTCAGCAGCGACTCATGCACATCCTCCAACTGATTCCATCCTATCTGCGGAACACGTTGCGCAGTGAGTCGCGTGACTCGACCCGGAATGATCCCGAGTCCGTCACCCGGCCCTTCGTCGCTCGCATCGAACAGCAGTTGCATGCCCAGACAAATGCCGAGGCATGGCAGCCCGCCAAGTAGCGCGGCGCGCATCGCATCGCGACCCGGAGCAAGGCGTTCTGCCGCTGGCGTGAAAGCGCCAACACCAGGCAACACGAGCGC
>JAYUWD010000041.1:0-22618 GCA_043753735.1 Gemmatimonadaceae bacterium | reverse complement strand
GAGTCGAGATGCTGCACGTTGATGGTGAGCGCGGCTATCTGCAGCACACGACCCGGCGCGAAAACGAGATCGAGCGACACCTTGGCCGTTGCGCTGTCAATCGTGACCTTGTTGGAGGGCCGAAGAACGCGTGCATAACCCACGTCGCGCAACCGACCAAGCACCGCGATGATTGCCGAATCGACCCGGACGCGGTCGAAGGTGCGTCCCTGCAATTCACGCAATGGCGCGTCGAACGGTTGGCGCCCCTCCGGAGCGTTTGGAATCCCGCTGATCCGTAGCGTATCAATGGTGGCGAGCGGACCCGGCGTAATCGCAAAAAGTATGCGCAACCCGTTGGGCAACGAGTCGTAGCGCGCAATGACCGCGGCGCGAAACCACCCCGCCTGTCGGTGCAGGACGGCAATCCGCAACGCGTCCCGTTGAATTTCGAGCGTATCCGCACAAGCGGTCGCTTTCAGGTGAAACAGGCGCGAAATGAATGATGGCCTCCGAGTCACAATCGTCGTTGCCAGTATCGTCGCATCGAACTTCGGACTTCCGGCGAAATCGACCGCGCGCACCCGCCGCTTCGCATCGCATCGCGCGCGGGGTTGTGCACTCAAGGACGGCGTGGCCACCGGCGAGGCGACAAGCGCCAAGCCAACGACGAGCGCGTGAAAAATTGGCGTGAACGCGCTGCGCCGACGCGCAACCTGCATTGGCGCGCGCGCCAAATGTGTCGATGACCGGAGGTCGTAAAATTGAATCATGCGTGGCGCAATCTCATCAGAAGGCCATCCTCTTGCCAATCGGCTGCGCCCACTTGCTCGCGCCTCGTCCCGAATTCCCAGCCCCGGGTCGCTGCTCTTTGCCGTCTGGCGACAAGTGTGAACGCAGGACGCCGATAGCGATACCGCGGCCAAATGTGAATCCGAGCACCCGGTTGCACCGACCATCACCGTCCGCCGGAATAAAGGTTCGGACAAAGCCGTCTCGCCTTTGGCCCACCTTCATCCCCCCTCGCTACTCTTCAGATCTGCGGTTCCGTTCTCCCCAACTCTGGACTCGCCCACATGATGCCATTGTCCGACGCCGCCGCCGCGGTGTTCGTCGTCTGGAACACGTTTGTCGTGGGACCAACCGGCACGATCCCGCAGCATCTGACCCAACAGCTGACCAAGGCGGTTCAGCGCACGTACGTTCCGTCGGAGACGCCAACTGCGCCGCCTGCCGATTCGAGCGCCCGCTTCGTCGATTCGACCGGATTTGTCCGCACAACGCTCACGATCTCGCGTCCCTCGGCACTGGGCTACCTGCAGCACTGGGACACCCTGGCTCCGACCGACACCGTTCGCAAAGCGCGCAAGAAAGCCTTTGTCTACAGCGAAGCGTACGCTACGCGCCTGACGATACACCGCCGTTTAAGCTGGGCGATGTTGCCGCTTTTCGCCGTTTCCTACGTGACTGGTGATCAACTCATCAAAAGCCCGTCGGGAGCGCCAAGCTGGGCGCGCAGTCTGCACGGACCGGCAGCCACGGGATCAGCGCTGCTCTTTGGTGCAAACTCCGTTACGGGCTACTGGAACCTGTGGGAAGGCCGTCACGACCCCAACGGTCGCACGAGAAGAATCATTCACGCTCTGCTCTTTACAGCAGCGAGTGGGGGGTTTGTCTACGCCGGTACCCAGCTCGCAAACGACGCGGAGCAGTCACAAGCCAAACGACGGGAGCATCGCAACGTGGCGATTGGGTCGATGGGTTTGTCGACCGCGAGCTGGCTGATCATGCTAATCAGAAATTGACATCACGATGATTGATACAACGACACTCATTGACAGCGTTTCTGCCTTCGTCCAACCATGGGCCGACCTGTACTCGGACAACACCACGCTTTCGACTGGCGTGATCGCCGCTCACATCCTGGCGATGTTTGTCGGAGGCGGGATGGCGATCTCCGCGGATCGGACGATCCTGCGCTCAAAGCCCGGCACTGCCGACGCGGTGCGCGCCGTCGTCGCCGATCTCTCGACAACGCACTCAATCGTTATCGGATCGCTTTCTGTGACCGTACTCACAGGACTTGCCCTGCTTGCGTCCGACGTCGGCAATTTTGCCGTCTCGCGGGTATTCTGGGTCAAGATGGCGTCATTTGCGATTCTGCTCATCAACGGTCTGCGCATGCAGCGCGTCGAAAAGGGCGTGATGACAGGATTAGGCGCGGCATCGATTCATACCACCGAAATGCAGCTGCCCTTTCCCACCAAGGCGTGGAGCGGCATCCGAAGCGCGGCGGGCGTCAGCCTCGTGATGTGGCTGATCATCGTTTTGCTCGGCGTCGTGTTGACCAACGGATAACGCGCTTTTCAAATTTGACTCTCTCCCGATCAGATCATGTCCAATTCCGACCACGATTCCTCGTCTTCGTGCGGTGATTGCTTCGGCCGACGCGCATTTTTGCGCGAAACACTGACAGTCGCTGCCGCGCTTGCGGGGCTCTCAACCCTTGGCCCGATCCACGAGCTGTCGGCAATGGAACCGCGGCGTGCTGGTGGCACTGTGAAGTATCCGATTCCGGCCACAGACAGCGTGTCCATCGATAGCACGAATGAGGTCATCGTTGCACGGAGCGCCGGTGAAGTGTTCGCGTTCGCTCTGTCATGCCCGCATCAGAACACGGCGTTGCGTTCGCTCCCGGGCACGGCGGGCTTTCAGTGCTCGCGTCACAAGTCGCGGTATCAGCCCAACGGCACGTTCATCAGCGGCAAGGCGACGCGAAACATGGATCGGCTGCACATCACCCGAGACGGCACCAACGTTGTCGTTGATCCGAACGTGGCGTTCTTGAGCGACGAAGAGCCGGACAAATGGGCGGCAGCGAAGGTCAAACTCTGATCGGGGTCATTTATCATGAAAGTGCTGCCACAAGCGACGCACAACGCAACTTTGCCCGACGAAGTACAGCTTCCGGCCTGCGTGGACAGACGCGCATTCCTGGCCAGCAGCACAATGATGGCTGTAGGAGCGTTGCTCGCCTCGGCGTGCGGTGACGGGAACATCGGAAGTGGCGTAACCGGTCCCTCGAATGTCAGTACGACGGTAAAGATTTCGGATTATCCAGCGCTCGCGACCGTGGGTGGCATTGCAAAGCTGAATGGCACCACTACGCCGGTAGCCGTGGTCAAGTCGTCAGCGACGCAATTTCGCGCTTTCTCGATGTTATGTCCGCATCAAGGCACGGCGGTCGGCATTGTCAGCGGCGGATTTCTCTGCCCCAACCACGCAGCGCGTTACAGCAGCACCGGAGCAGTCCTGGCGCCGCCGTCCGACGGCGGTAGCACCACCGCGCTCAAAGAGTTTGCCGTTGTCGCCGATCTTGCGGCAGGCACACTGAGCGTCTCCAACTGATCAGCATCCCCGCTTTATTCCTGCCTCGATACCGATGAACCTTGCACACCTTCCGCTGCGATCACCGCATCGCCTGCTCCTGATCGCGGCGCTAGTTGCCGCTGCGCCGGCCCTGCTCGTCGCTCAGCGCGCGACCAAGCCAACGCCAACTACATCTCCGGGCGATGTGCCGACGCTGGCCAAGCACCCGAAGGTGGCGCAGGCGTTCAGTGCGATCGAACGTGACAACGCGTGGACGCTCGATCAACAGGTCTCGCTCTGTGAGATCCCCGCGCCGCCCTTCAAGGAAACCGTGCGCGGAAAGTCCTTCCGTGATCGCCTCGTCGCACTTGGCGTGCAAAACGTGCACATCGACGGCGAAGGAAACGTCATTGGAGAAATCCGCGGCACGCGTGCCGGGCCGACGGTGCTGCTCAGCGGGCACCTCGACACTGTCTTCCCTGAAGGCACCGATGTGAAAGTAAAGCGGGAGGGCACGAAACTCTCCGGCCCTGGCATCGGCGACGACTGTCGTGGACTCGCGGTGGTGCTTACCGTGGCCAAACAGGTGATCAGTGCGAAGGTGCCGTTTGCCGGCCGACTGCTGATCGTCGGAACAGTGGGCGAGGAAGGCCCAGGGAATCTGCGCGGCGTACGCGCGATCTTTCGGAGCCCGCTCAAAGACTCGATCAACGTCTTCCTTTCCGTTGACGGTACCGGCTTTGGCATCACGAACGGCGGCGTGGGAAGCAACCGCTATCGCGTGAGTTATGTCGGGCCCGGTGGACACAGCTATGGCGCGTTCGGCATGCCCAATCCCATTCACGCCATGGGTCGCGCGATCGCCAAAATCAGCGATTTGCAAGCACCGATGACGCCCAAGGTCACGTTCAACGTCGGCATTGTCTCCGGCGGCACGTCGGTAAATTCCATCTCGGCCTCGGGCGTCATGGACGTCGATTTGCGGAGCGAATCAGCCGCGTCGCTCGCGGTCATCGACGGCGCGCTGCAGACCGCGCTCAGGCGGGCCCTGGACGAAGAGCGTGCGCGTTGGCCGCAGTCGAAGGTCGCGCTCAACATGAAAATCGATACCATTGGCATTCGACCCGCCGGTACGACGCCCGATACGAGTTTTGCCGTGCGCACGGCACAAGCAGCGGCGACGCACATGAATCTCTACGCGCCGCTCACGATCAGCAGCACCGACGCCAACATTCCCATGAACCTCGGCATCCCGGCGCTGACACTCGACGGTGGGGGCATCGGCAAAGGTGCGCACTCGCTCGAAGAGTGGTACGACGATCGCACCGACGGTTTCAAGGGACCGCAATGGGTGATGCTGGTGGTGCTGGGACTGCTTGGAGTGAAGTAGCGTTTCAAGATCGGGGTGTCGCGCGCGTGTTACTTCCAGCTTGTGATGTCGGCGTTATCACCGACGCCACCGGCGATACCGTCCGCGCCGTACGAGAGTAGATCGTAGCTCTGCGGATTCACGCGACCCGGCGCGACGTAGACATATTCATGGCCCCACGGATCCTTGGGCACCGGCTTGCGCAGGTACGGCGAGCGCCAGTTGGCCGGCGGATCGACCGCCGGACGCTGCCAGAGCGCGCCCAACCCCTGCGATGTCGACGGATAATTGCCGTTGTCGAGTCGATACACATCGAGCGCCGTCCCAAAAGTTTCGATCTGGGTTTTTGCCGTCGCGACGCGCGCGTCACCAACGTTCTTGAAAATATTGGGGGCAACAAATGTGGCCAGAATGGCGATCACGACGATGACGACCAACACTTCTATCAGGGTGAATGCAGGGCGCCGTCGCACGCCGTTCCGCCCCACTCCGGATCGCTTGAACCTGCGCGCGCATCTGGCCACCACGCATGGCGGCGCAGTGCCGCGAGATACATAATCCGAGGTAGGTTGGGGTCGGAGCGTCATCCGCGGCTCGGAACTTTCACCGTAACCCTCACGAAAAAGGAGATTCCGCATGCGTGTGCTTCGTCGAATTGGGATTGTTCTTGCACTGATGCTCGCGCCCTCAGGCGCGGTCGTCGCTCAGTCGATCGTCGGCTCCGTCACAGGCAAGGTAACGGACGAATCGGGAGAGGCCATCGCCTCGGTGACGGTTGGCATCACGGGAACGCAGTCGGGGGGGCTGACTCGCGGCGACGGCGTCTATCGAATCTCGCTGCGACCCGGCCGGTATGAAATCAGGGCCCGCTTGGTCGGGTACGGGCTGGCCCGCGATTCGATCACCATCACCGCCGGCCAGACGGTGACGAAAGACTTCAAACTCCAAAAAGCGTCGACGACGCTAAGCTCCCTCGCGATCATCGGGTCGCGTACCCAAGAACGCACCGTGCTTGATGCGCCGGCGCCGATCGACGTCTTCACGGCCTCGGAGCTCAAAGCCACGGGCCGCGTTGAAGTCGCGCAGATGATTCAGATGGTGGCACCTTCGTTCAACTTTCCGCGCGCCACGGTCGGCGACGGGACCGATCACGTCCGCCCGGCAACGCTACGCGGGCTCGGCGCTGACCAGGTGCTGATCCTGGTGAACGGCAAACGGCGGCACACCAGCGCACTTGTGAACGTCAACGGCACCATTGGCCGCGGGCAGGCGGCGGTCGACTTGAACGCGATCCCCGCCAACATGATTGATCGAATTGAGATTCTGCGCGACGGTGCCGCGGCGCAATATGGTTCCGACGCGATCGCGGGGGTGATCAATCTCGTACTCAAGTCAAACGCACCCGCTGAAATCAGTGTCACTACCGGTCGCACGCAGACGACTCTCGAGGGCAATCCCGCGTGGCCCGTCGACGCGACGCAGAAAAATCAGAATTTCAGCAAGTCGTTGAATGACGGCGCGGTTGTGCAAGCCAATGGCAACTACTCGTGGGATTTTGGGAGCGCCGGTTTCCTCGCGGTGGGCGGTGAGCTGCGTAACCGCAACCCGACCAATCGCTCACTCCCCGACTACCGGCAGCAGTACTTCACCGGCGATGCGCGCAATGCCAATGCGCCACAGATCAATCATCGACAAGGCGATTCCGAGACACGCGACTACGTCGGCTTCTTCAACTACGGCCGTAACGTCGGCCTCGGCAACGGGCAGCTGTATTCGTCAGGCGGGATCTCGAAGCGCCAAGGCAACTCGGCGGGCTTCTTTAGACGCGCGCAGGATGACCGTACGGTTCGCACGATCTATCCCGATGGATTCCTTCCGCTCATCACGTCGAATATCTGGGACTTCTCTGGTACCGTCGGCACGAAAGGCACGGTCAGCAAGTGGAAGTATGATCTCAGCACCGTGGCCGGTCGCAATACGTTCGAGTTCATCATCGACAACACGGCCAACGTCACGCTCGGCGCCGCAAGTCCGCGCACCGTGACCGCAGGCCAACTCGGATTCACGCAGAGTACCACCAACGCCGACTTCAATCGTGAATTCGACATCGGCCTCGCTACGCCGCTACGATTCGCGACCGGCGCCGAATTTCGCTACGAAAGCTACGACATCGCAGCTGGTGCGCCCGACTCATACCGCGACGGTGGCATCAGGATTCTCGATGGTCCGAATGTTGGAAGGCAGGGAGCGGTTGGCACGCAAGTGTTTCCGGGATTCCGCCCCTCGGATGCAGCCACGCATACGCGAAGCAACGTCGGTGGGTGGGTTGAAGCTGAGAACGACCTCACAAAGCGGTGGTTGCTCTCTGTTGCAGCCCGAGCGGAGAATTACAGCGACTTTGGCGGCACGGCGAACGGAAAGGTCGCGACCCGCATTTCGTTGCACGAAAAGTTCAAGTTGCGCGGTGCGCTGAGCACCGGCTTCCGCGCGCCCTCGTTGCACCAACAATGGTTCTCGTCAACCGCGACGAATTTCGTGAACGGCGTTCCGTTCGACGTCCGCACGCTCCCCGTTAGCGATCCGATCGCGAAAGTGCTCGGCGCAGAAGAACTTAAAGCTGAAAAGTCGGTGAACTGGAGTGGCGGTTTCGCCATCGAGCCGACCCGCAATCTTTCCATCACTGCCGATTATTACAACATCTTCATCGCCGATCGGGTGGTCTTCTCCGAAAACTTCACGGGCGCGCAAGTTACGGCGCTGCTCGCTGCGAACGGCCTCACCGGCGTGCAGGGCGGTCGCTATTTCACAAACGCGATCAACACCCGGACGCAAGGCGCCGATATCGTGGTTAACTACGGCCTGCAAGTCGGAGCACTCGGGTTCATGAGGTTCACGTCGGCGTACAACACGACCGAGAACCGGGTCACGCGCGTGAAGGCCACGCCTGCGGCACTGTCCTCGCAGTCTGAAAGCCTGTTCGGTCGGGTGGAACGTGGTCGGATTGAAGTCGGACAGCCGAGGAGTAATCTGGTACTGTCGGCCAACCTCACCCGCAAATGGTTGGCGCTCACGGCGCGCACGCAGCGTTTCGGGGAAGTGGTGTCGCGCGGAACGGCGGTCAACGGGTCGCTCGACAACATTTATGGAGCGAAGTGGATCACCGATCTCTCGGCCGAAATCTCGTTGCTTCACCGCGTGCGCCTCACGGTAGGCGCGGACAACGTGGCCGACATATACCCGGACTACAACAGCGCTGCAACGAATAACTCCGGAATCTTCGCTTTCAGCGGAGTTTCCCCATTTGGATTCAACGGGCGGTTTGTGTACGCGAGAGTGAACGTCACGCGCTGACGTTGCCGTCGGCATGGTAACAAACGCCCGGCAGGAAGTCCCTTGCCGGGCGGTTGTTCATTGCCGATTTCGAGGGCATCGCACCCCGGGAAAAAAGGCTTCAGCCGCGTGTGCGCAATGAATCGGACTCGAACAGCCTTGGGTCCACCCACCCCGTCGCCTCCGTGGACTTCACCTGACGCCAGCCAGCCCGCGTCGTGCCCAGCATCGCGCGCGACGCAGGGTTTATAACGCCGACGACACTGCCATCACGACTCGCATCGTTGCGCACATTTACCCATGTGCGCGCCACCGCCGGAATCCAGCGAATGGAGTCGGGCGCCGACGCGAACAACGTCCCGGCATCGAATGCCGCCGCGGTCACCGTGCTATCCGTAAAAGTCGTCGTGCCGGCAGTCGCTACATCCGATGACGGCGGGTCCACGGCTTGAAGCTGCGCCGCTGATCGTTCCGCTGGTTGTGTCGAGGAGAACGAAGCGTACGGGGCCGCTGGCGCACGCGGTGCCGGGGCCAATGCGCGTGCAACAATCAATGCCGCGGTGTCGCGAAGCGGCGCGCGATAACCGTACACGCCCACACCGGTCAGTGTCAGTACGGCCACGGCGGCGGCGCTGCCCAGCACCTTTGCGCTGCGCCACACGGGCACTGACCGCTCACCGCACCAATGACAGCTGCGATCCTGACGATGCATGATGCCGCACCCACCGCATTTCTTCAGCGATGCGCGAGAACCACGGGAATCGGTCATATCGAACGGCACCGCGCAGCGCGGGCATTTTGACGCCGCGCTCAGCGCTTTCGATCCACAGGATTCACATCGGAGATATGCCATGAAGACAAGCCATGAGTCGTCTGACCATCAAGCAGATGAACCGGAAATATGTGACATATCACAGTTTTGCGAAACTGCTAGTTTTCACCAACCTCGCCACTGATTGCTATGCGGCATGGAGCTGTCGGCCCAAAATGCCTCGGCACAACGTCGGGTCCCCGCTCAGCTGACCCAGACTCCAGAGCCCTTCAAAGTCCAACGGCTCACCGGTCCTGATCGAGTGCTCTTTTCTTTCGGCCAGAAACAGCGTCTCGGCCCGCGGGTGCCGCACGGAAGGACGCTCGCGGCGATGATGCGTTCCAATCGCGTCGGCCGCGCGCGCGCCGAGTCCCCACCGGTGGGATGCCACCGCGCCGAGCGGTTCGTGGAGTTGGTCGATCACGAGGGACAACCATGAATCAGGGAGCAGCACTGGCTTACGCTTCGCGGTCCTGAGCGCTGAGATCCGGTCAAAGATGACCAGCTTGCCGACGTCGTGCAGCAGCGCGACAGCGAACGCTGCTTCGGCGTCGGCCTCGAATGCCGGCGCGATGGTGCAAGCCGGAGCCCCCGTGGTGACCATGTGCGTCCAGACCGAGCCGAACATCGCGTCGAATGGCGCTCCAGGCTTGCCGAGCAGACCGTCCAGGCAGCTCGCGAGAACCACCACGCGCGTACCGGCAATCCCGATCCGATCGATCGCCCCGCCGACTTTTAGAATCGGCGCCAAGCCGGCGCCGTAAAAGGCGCCGTTGGCCTGTCTCGGCAACCCTTGCACCAAGGACGGGTCCCGACTCAATCGCTCGGCCAGATCGCCACGAGAAAGCGCCGCGTTGTCGCAAAGCGCCATGGCCTCGCAAGCCGCGGCGGGCAGTTGGCGCATGACCTCTTCCGGTGGGGCCGACAGCAGCTTCAACAGGGCGAGAACGTCGGGCCATTTTGCACCTTCGGCGTCCTTTGGCCATTCACTTCGCAGCCGATCCAGGACGTGTGCGGTGCGATCCTGCCAGTACGCATCATCGCGCGCGGTCCACTGAAGTGGCGCACTTTCGGCCGCGATGTCGGGCGTCACCACGACGGGGCGAGGACCCGATTTCAGCGCTGTCGGTGCGTCTAGCTCCGCCTGCGGCTCGGGCGCAGATTGGAATACACGCGAGAAGAATGAAATCATCAAACAAACGGGTCGGGGTTCGATGCGCGCACGGCGGCAGAACGGAAGCCTGAATCGAGTTTCAGCTGGCGTCCCGTGAACTAGAGCGTTCCACCGTCGCATAGACGGGCGAACCGTTCGACATGTAACGGTGCACCCGATAAGCTTTGCTATCGTTCGTCTTCCGCGCAGCGGTACTGCGCCTTCTCTGGTCCGCTTTACGTGCCCGTGTTCCTCCCCATAGCTGCCGCGTTGCTCCTCTCCGCAACTGGCGACTTCATTTGGCCGCAGGCTACGATCTCGTCGGCTTCTGCGTCAATAGCCGCGCCGTCAACGGCTGCTGCCTCAATCGCCGCGCCGTCATTGTCGGCTCAGTCGCCGGAATTTCCGGTCACGCCGCCGCCTAAGCACGCCGGTCCCGTCTTCGATGGTCGCCGTGGAGGTCTACTCGTCCCGATCCCTCGACGTGAAGGAACGATCGTCGTCGATGGGCAGCTGAACGAAGCGGAGTGGTCAAGTGCGGCGCTGTTGACCGGATTCTCGCAATTTTTCCCGAATGACGGCATTGCAGCAAAAGACAGTACCGAAGTGCTGGTCTGGTACTCGGCAACTGAATTGCACATTGGCATTCGCGCGTTCGCTGCTCCCGGCACCGTGCGGGCAACACTCGCGGATCGCGACAAGATCACCCAGGACGACAACGTACAGATTTTCCTCGGCACGTATGCGGACAGTCGGCAGGCGCTCGTCTTCGCCGTCAATCCGCTGGGCATTCAGAGCGACGGCGTACTCACCGAAACCGGCGCCTCGAGTAGCTCCGGGTTTGGGGGCGGCACACCAAAATCCCGTGAAGCAACGGACCTTGCCCCGGATTACGTGTGGCAGTCCAAGGGTGGGCTTCGTGAATGGGGCTTCGAAGTCGAACTCACGATTCCATTCAAAAGTCTGCGCTATCGCAAAGGCAACGAGCAGCAGTGGCAGTTGCATGTGATCCGCACCGTGCAATCGACCGGCAACGAGGAGAGTTGGGCGCCTGCGCTGCGCGCGAGTGCAAGTTTTCTTGCGCAATCCGGCAAGCTGACAGGACTACACGACCTGCGCCGTGGGCTGACACTCGATCTCATTCCAACAATCACGTCGAGCGCCGCGGGAGCCCTCAATCCCTCGACCGCGCAGTGGAGATACAACACAACGCGACCGGACGTCGGTGGCAGTGTGCGCTGGGGGGTGACGAGCAATCTGACCGTCGCCGGCACCGCCAATCCCGATTTCTCGCAGGTGGAAGCGGATGCCACCCAGTTCGCCCTCGACCCACGGGTCGCCGTTTTTTTCCCTGAACGACGCCCGTTTTTTCTTGAGAGCCAAGAGCAGTTCACGACACCCAATCGGCTGATCTACACGCGCCGTATCGCACAACCGGTGGCCGCGATCAAGCTGACCGGCAAGCAGGAAGGTTTTGACGTCGGCGTGCTGTCGGCGGTCGATAGCAAGGATGCGTCGTTCGACGGCCGACATTCGCCGCTGTACAACGTCGTCCGGCTGCAACGCGATGTCGGCGGCACGAGCCGCGTCGGACTTGCGTACACGGACAAGGCTGACGGTGATCGTTGGAATCGTGTGATCGGTGCCGACGGTCGCTATGTGCGCGGCATTTTAAGTATGCAGGCGCAGATCGCGACAAGCTTTTCGAACAAGGGTGATTCCACGGTCAAGGCGCCGCTCTACGATCTTTCGGCGACGGTGAATGGCCGTCACCTGTACGCCCGCTACGCCTTCAATGCCATTAGCCCGAACTTCGACGCGCAAAGTGGTTTCATCGCCCGACCTGGCATCGCCAACCTTTCGGCGACGCATCAGTGGCGCATGTTCGGCAAGCCCGGCGCACTCGTCGAAGCCTTCGTGCCCGAAGTGTACATGCTCGGCCGTTACCAGTATACCGCACTCGTTCAGGGCCGCAGTTCTCAGGATCGTCAGCTGCATCTCCGATCGAACACTCGCCTACGTGGCGGGTGGCAGGTTGGCGGGCAGCTGTTGCTCGAAAAGTTTGGCTACGATCCCTCCATCTATGCGAACTATGTGACGTTGCGTCCGCGGGCCGGTGGTGTCGACACACTCAAGTATGCGGGAACACCCATCCTTCCCAATCGCGAGTGGGTCATCTCGATGAGCACCCCGGAATTCCGTCGCTTCTTCTTCAGCAGCTTCTACCTGTTCGGAAAGGACGAGAACTTTCCCGAGTGGAGCACGGCCGACGTTACGATCTCGCAAGGAACGCTGAACGTCCGTCCGACCGATCAGTTGCGAATCTCCGGCACGTGGAACCTCGAGAGTTACGATCGCGCGTCCGACGCATCGCGCGTGCTCACGCGTCAGACCCGACGCCTGCGCACCGAATACCAGGTGACGCGTCAGATTTTTGTGCGTGTGATCGGCGAGCTCACGTTGCTCCGCCAGGACGCGCTTCGCGATGATTCACGAACCGACGCGCCGGTGTATCTCCGCGGCGGTGGCGGCACGCTTACCCGAGCGAACGCCTTCGAACGACGCACAGCGCGACTTGATTTTCTCTTCTCGTATTTACCATCGCCGGGCAATATCGTCTACCTCGGCTATGGCGATGCGCTCGGCGCCAACCAGCCGCAGGGGCCGATCAGGCTGCAGCGGACGCGCGATGTTTTCTTTGCAAAGTTGAGCTACCTGTTTCGCATGCAGTAGAATTCATAGGGCCAATCGGAGTTGTGCTTAACAGTGCGACGAAAATGTCGTCCGATGGGTGTCCGCCGGCCACTTCTTCTCTTCTGACCTCGAATGCGTCGAACTAAAGCGCTCCTGCTGCTGGTTGCCGGTACCGTTGCTTGCTCGGGTGAAGGCAGCAGCACCAATGGCGGGACGATGCCGCCGGTGGCAATCGCCGATGGCACATACGCGCGCATTCAGCGTGAAATTCTGGATGTGTCGTGCGTATCGTGCCACAAGACCGGCGATGCAAACGCGCGGCAGTCGGCGCTCGTCCTCACGGCAGACTCGTCGTACCAGCAACTTGTTGGCGTGCCCTCGTTGTACCGAACGGCCAACGCGGTCGGCTTGCCAAGGGTAAAGGCATTCCGGAGCGATAGCTCATTTTTCTATCACAAGCTCGCGTGGATTCCTGGACATCATAGCGTTGACTACGGCAACCTGATGCCGATGGGGACAACGAAGGGAGTGACCGCCGGTCAGCTCGAATACGTACGTCGCTGGATTGAAGCGGGAGCGCCGCGTACCGGACATGTGGCAGACACGATCGTGCTGAAAGACAATCGGGTGCAGGCGGCAACGTTCTCGCCGCTCGCGGCGCCAACGAGCACAGGCTTGCAACTCAAAGTCGACAGCTTTGCCGTTTCGCCGATCAGCGAGCGCGAGCTGTTCGTCAATCGTCGGGTGAACAATGCGACCGAGCTGTACGTGACACGCATCGAATCGCGGATGCGCCCGGGCAGCCATCACCTGCTGCTCTATACGTTCGACGAAAAGAATACCGCCTTCCCGTGCAATACGCGCCCGGCCTTCGACGCCGTTCGCGACATCCGCAATCGTGATGGCACGATGAACATCCTGAACATGTTGCCGATGGCCTGCCATGTCTTTTTTGCGGGGGCGATGACTCCCGATTTCGACTATCGCTTCCCGTTAGGTGTTGCACTCCGGTTGCCGGCCAACACGTCGCTCGATTTCAACGTGCACTACGTGAATCGTTCACCAGCGGATCTGCCGGGCGAAGCGTTCGCGAATCTCTACTACACCGACAGGGCGAACGTACAGACCGTCGCCCGCACGCTCAACTACGCGAATCAGGACATCACCCTCCCTGCCGGCAAGCGCACGACGTTGACAAAAGTGTTCACGATGCCGACCCGCACCACGATTCTCGGGCTTACATCGCACATGCACTCACTCGGCGAAAAGTTCGAAATCCGCGTGCGTCGCGCGAACGGGAGTGAAACAACCGTCTATACAAACACCGATTGGGAGCATCCCGGTTTTACGAACTTTGCCACACCGCTCGTGCTGGACGCTGGCGATGCGCTCGTCTCCGTCGTGACGTACAACAACATCACCACCCGTACGGTATTCTTCGGGTTGGCCAGTAGTGACGAGATGGACATCATCTTCGGCTACGCGTACTAGCTACTCCACGAGGTGTGTGAAAGCATTCATTGGGTTTACGCTATTTGCGTCGACACTGATCGGTTTCTTTGCCGGCTGCACGCCCACACGTTTTGAGGGGGGGCGCAGCAGCATCGATCGGGAGGTACTGCGCGAGATCGTTGTCGGCAACGAAACCCGCTCATATCTGCTCCATCGTCCGACCGATATCGCGAAGTCCGTGCATCCACCGCTGCTGATTCTGCTGCACGGCACGCATGGCAACGCGTCAGGTATCGCGGCCCAGACAGGGATGAATCAGGCGGCCGATCGTCGCCACTTCATTGCCGTATATCCGAATGGCACGGGTTTTCTCCGCTTCCTCACTTGGAACACGGGACGCTGCTGCGGATCCGCCATGGCAGCACGCGCGGATGACATCGGATTTCTGCATGCGATCATTCGCGAGCAGATCCTCACCGAACACATTGACACGACTCGGGTGTACATCGCAGGGTTTTCCGATGGCGGCATGATGGCCTTCCGCGCCGGTTGCGAGATGGGCGCCGAGATTGCGGCCATTGGTGTGGTGGCGGGCCGGATGCCTGACACCCTGTGTGTCGCGAAACGGCCCTTGCCGGTCATCGCATTTGGTGGCACCGACGACCAGGATCTTGCGGGTGACCACGACCGCTACACAACCCCGACGTCGTTCAACTACGCGTTCTCGCTCGACACGTCGATGGCATTCTGGGCCCGGCATAACGGCTGCGATCTCAAGTCCAGGCACCGGAAAATTGGTGCAAATGAAAGAATCAGCTATCGCCCCTGTCGACAACAATCACCCGTTGAGCTGTATCACGTCGCAGGCGGGCATCACGAATGGCCAGGGGGTGCAACGTTCACGAACGCGGTCGGCGACACCAATACGCTGCTGGCCACGCGACTCATTGTCGACTTTCTGCTCAGACACCGCGTACGCAATCTGGTGAGTCCTGGCGGTTGACCGGTACAAACCTGGGTGCGTTGGGTCGCTCTATTTCTTGCTGTCCGACCGGGCCGTGGATGCGTCAGAGGCTGAAATTTCCGTCCGCGCTTTCACGACCCGAACCGTCACGCCGTTCACGACATCGTCGCCCGGATTCACCACCAGCAGATCACCGGCTTTGAGACCGCTCACGGCTTCGATCAGAGTGCCGAAGTCGCGGCCGAGCGTAATCTTGGTCATGTGGACCCTCCCGTCGCGCACCAGTGCGACCTGTGAACCGTCCGCACGAATGATCAGCGTGTTTGCCGGAATCACCAACGGTGCTTCGGTCCGCGGCGTCGTCAGCTTCACCTGCGCATACATGCCGGGCATCAGGCGACCATCGCTGTTCACGACGATGATGGACGTCTGCAACGTGCGTGTGTTCGGATCGATCGCCTGAGACGTTCGCGATACGCGCCCGCGGAAGGGGACGCTGCCCAGCTCCTGCACCATGACGTCGACGTTCTGTCCAACACGTACATTCGGCGCCGCGTCCTGAGGAACATTGGTGATCACGCGAAGCGTGTCCACCTGCGCAATCGTGAACAGCGGACGTGAACCCGGTGCGATGGTCGACGACACAAGCATGCCGACATCGAGCCCACGTGATGTGACCACGCCCGAAAATGGTGCGACCACATGCGAAAAGCCCTTGAGTGCAACAAGTCGATCAACACCAGCACGGGATGCATTCACCGTGGCGCGCGACACATTGAACGCGGCCTGCTTTTCGTCGAGTTCCTGTTTCGTTGCCACCGCCGATTGCGCGAGGCTGCGCCAACGATCGAGCGTCGTGCGGGTGAGTTCGCTCGTGGCTTGCACCTGTTCCAGCGTGGCGCGCGCCACAGCCAATTCCTGATCGAGTTCAGGCGTTTCTATTTCGGCCATCGCGTCGCCTTTGCGCACTTTTGACCCGATGTCGACGCGAAAACTCTTCACGAAGCCGCTGGAGCGTGGATAAAGCCCCACTTCATGCAGGCCAAGCAGCGTTCCGGGAAGCGTGAGTGACACGTTCTTTGTGCCGGCCTCTACCTCGGCGACCGTGACCGACGGGATCGCCGTCGCCGCGCCTTCTTCGGCAAGGATGCGTTTGGACCGAGCGAGTCTGGGCACGATCCCCGCTGCCAACAGGGCGCCCACAATCACCACGCCACCAATTGCCATCCAGGGCACACCAGAACGTGTCGACTTTCGCACTCCCGCATCTCCGTGAATGGTCATGGAATGCTCATGCCGCGAGTTCCTGCTGCGGCGCCAGCTCCGCGCTTGCCGCACCGGGTGAATGACCGCGGAGCATGGCATACACGAGTGGTACGATGAACAACGTCGTGACGGTAGCAACGGCCAGCCCGCCAATCACCACTCGTCCGAGCGGCGCATTTTGCTCGCCGCCCTCGCCAAGACCGAAGGCCATGGGCAGCATGCCGACGATCATCGCGAACGCCGTCATGATCACGGGGCGTAGTCGGGTAAATCCTGCTTCCAATGCGGCTTCGTGCGCGGTCGCGCCGGCACGACGTCGTTCGTTCGCAAAGGATACGATGAGAATACTGTTTGCAGTGGCCACACCAATGCTCATGATTGCGCCCATCAGCGAGGGTACGCTGAGCGTGGTTTGCGTGGCAAACAGTGCCCACACGATGCCAGCCAGCGCACCTGGCAATGCCGTGATGATGATCAACGGATCAAGCCATGATTGGAAGTTCACGACCATCAACAGATAGACGAGCAACACCGCAAAGGCCAGACCCAACGCCAGTCCAGCGAACGAACTCCGCATGCTGGCCACCTGACCGCGCATGCTGATCGTGGTGCCTCGCGGCAGCGTGGGGCGAATTTCGTCGATGATGCGATCGACGTCGCGCGCGACCGCCCCAAGATCGCGATCCTGAACGTTCGCGTATACATCGAACACGGGTTGCACGTCGCGATGATTGACAACGCCGACACTCGACCGGCGCGTGACTCGGGCCAAGTTCTCGAGCAGCTGCGGCGTGCCTGTGCCACCCGCGGCCGGAAGAATGGGCGTGCTGATCACCGATTCGAGGGTGCCGAGCCGATACGGCGGTGTCTGCACGTTGACGGCATATTGCACCCCGTTGGTCGGATTGAGCCAGAAGTTGGGTGACGTCTGACCGCTGCTGGCGAGCGACACCAGCAGATTGTTGGCGACTTCGCGCTGCGTCAGCCCCATCCCTGATGCCTTGTCGCGGTCGACGGTGAGAAAGAGTTCGGGCGCGTTGACCACCTGGTGCACATAGACATCGACCGCGCCGGGAATGCGCTTCATGCGCGCCGCGATAGTGCGCGCGATCTCGATATTCTTGACGCGATTCGAGCCGGCGACCTGCACATTGATTGGCGCAGGCAAGCCAAAATTGAGAATTTGGCCCACGATATCTGCCGCCTGAAAGAAGATCGTGAGATCGGGAAATTCGGTTCGCAATTCGCGACGCAATGTGCGGCGATAGTCGATGACCGAGCCGCGATGACCTTCCTTGAGCGCAACGAGAATTTCGCCATCCGTGGTGCCGATGGTCGGATTGTCGCTGAGCGCCAGATTCGTCGCGCCGGACGTCGAGATTCCGATGTTGTCGAGAATCATCCCCAGCTCGTCGGGCGGAATCACCTGACGAATCCGCGCCTCGACCGCCGCGACAATCTTTTCCGTCTCTTCGACTCGCGTGCCGGTCGGTGCGCGCAAGTGCAATCGGATCTGGCCCGCATCCACCGTGGGGAAGAAATCCTGCCCCAAAAATGGAATCAGCGCACACGACGCCAGCACCCCAACCGTGAACCACGCCAGCACCGGCTTGCGACGCGACATCGCCCGCTCAAGCGACCGTTGAAAGCGCGCACGGAATCGTTCAAAGCCGGCATCGAATCGCATATGCAGACGATCGATCGGTCCCGGCAACCCTTGGTGCGCCGCCTCGTACTGCAGGGCGTATCGCACCAGCGTCGGTACCAGCGTTCGCGAAATCACGTACGACGCAAGCATCGCAAACACCACGGCCATCGCGAGCGGTGCAAAGAGCGAACCGGCCGCACCGCCCAGAAAGAACACCGGCACGAACACGATGCAGATCGCCAGCGTGGACACCAACGTGGGGACTGCGATCTGCTGGGCGCCATCGAGAATTGCCTGCTCGATTCCGGTAGCGTCTTCTTCCATCCGTCGATGGATGTTTTCGATCCCGACGGTCGCATCGTCGACCAGCACACCGACCGAAAGCGCCAACCCTCCAAGCGTCATCACGTTCATGCTTTGACCAAGCGCGCCGAGCGCAATGATCGAGCAAAGAATCGAGAGCGGGATGGAGAGCGCCACGATCAACGTCGAACGCCAACTGCCGAGGAAGATCAGAATCATCATCGCCGTCAGGCATGCAGCGATCAACGCTTCGCGCACCACCCCAGCCAACGCGCCTTTCACAAAAAGCGATTGGTCGGCGAGAAGATCGACATGCAATTCCGGCGAGAGATTGGCGAGGATGTTCGGCAGCGCGGCGCGCACGCGTGCAACGACATCCACGGTCGACGCACTGCCCGCCTTCAGCACGGTGATCAGCGCACTGCGCTTCCCATCACGCCGCACGATGTTGGTTTGCACGAGATAGCCGTCGCGAACTTGCGCCACATCGCGCACCCGAACCACGGCACCGTTCACCGTCTTCACCGGCAAGTCATTCAACGCTTCGGCGACATCCGGACTTCCGTTCATGCGCACGGCATATTCGCGATCGCCAAGTTTCGCAGTCCCCGACGGCAAAATCAGATTTTGCGCGTTGACCGCATTGCTCACGTCCGACGGCGAAATCCCGCGCGCGAACAGCTGTTGCGGATCGAGGTCGACGTTGATGACGCGCGTCTTTCCGCCGTACGGCTGCGGGACACTTGCACCCTGCACGGACGCGAGTCGGGTGCGAATGCCGTTGGAGCCCAGGTCGGTGAGATCCTGCTCCGAAAGTGTGTTGCTGCTCAACGCAAGCTGCAGCACCGGCACATTTGACGCATTGAACCGCAGAATGAATGGCGGTGTTGCACCGGGCGGCGATATGCGCAGAATGCTTTGCGAAACCGCCGACAACTGGGCGACGGCAGACTCGATGCGCGCGCCGGGCTGAAAAAAGATCTTGATCACGCTCAGGCCACTGAGCGTTTGCGATTCGATGTGCTCGACGTCGTTTACTGTCGTCGTCACAGCACGCTCGTAGGCAGTGACGATGCGCCGCTCCATCTCTTCGGCGGGCAACCCGTTGTACTGCCAAATCACCGAAACGACCGGAATGTCGATTTCGGGGAAGATGTCAGTCGGCGTGCGGATGATCGAAACGATGCCGAAAATGACGACCAGCATCGCCGCCACGATAAACGTGTACGGCCGCCGCAGCGCCAGCTGTACGATCCACATCTCAGTCGCTCCGCGTGGAGCGCGGATACGTCGCGCCGCTACCGGTGGAAAGTTGCGTTCGAGTCATTCAAAGAGACTGTGGCCGTATGAAAGGACGGGCACGCGACCTGCAATGCGCATGCCAATAAGCTACGCCCGCGGCGGCAGCTTCGTTGATCACGAGGGGCGACTCAGACCACGGCGTCACGCGCGCGGGTGATCCGTGCCTCGAGCCCCTTGGCGCCAATGCGCGTGGCAATCTCGCTTGCGCTGTGCCACGCCGCCTCGACCTGAGCCGCCTCAGTAGCGTCCCCTGCGTCGCCAAGCGCCGTTCGCGCGACGGCTACAAGTTGCCAGAGCTCACCGTCCCATGCGTGCTCGCCTGTCTGCATACCGATCTCCAGCGCACGCTGCGCTTCTGCCAGCCCTCCGCGCGCGTCGCCCGATCGGATCAGCGCGCCCGAAAGCAGGGCGTGGAAGAACGGCGTAGTGATGCGACATTCGATGCTGTCGAGAATTTGAAGCACCGCTGTGATCGTCGCGATCCCTTCTTCCGCGTGGCCAAGTCGCGCACGCGCCGCACCGAGGTAACCCATTGCCCACAACCGCTCTGAGGCGATCCCGTATTCCTCGCACAGTGCGACCGCACGCGCCGAAGTGCGTTCACACGATTCGTAGTCACCAAGAAAGAGATCGAACTCCGCGATGAAGTGCGCCACAAACGCAGAGTCGCGCGGATCGGCGCGTAATTCGGATTCCCGCCGCAACGCTTCCCGCACAATTTTGCCCTCGTGAACACGCCCGAGAATCGTGAGGCAGCGCAACTGTTCGCACCGACTCATCAACACGGGCTCGGGCACGAAGCGACGACGAATCGCCTTCTGCAATTCGGGCGTGACAAGCCGATCGGTCTCGGCCTGGTGCGCGAGCGCTTCTTCAAAGCGGCCGATGTGTGTGTAAAGACCGGTGAACGAGCAGTGCGCCGCGACGAGAAGGACCGGATCATTTTCCTGTTCGGCCATCCGCAACAACTGCTCTGCAATTCTTTCGCTTTCGGCGAGTTCGCCGTGTGCGATGAGATACAGCAACAGCACCCACAACGCTGAGGAGAGCGCGGGCGCATCGCCGAGTGCCGCGCACAATTCACGTGCACGCCGCATGCTGTACGCCGTTTCTGGTGCCGCATATCCACGCCGCAGCAGGCTCGTGACACCAACCGCGAGGCGTACTTCAAGCTCGCGCGCATCGCGGTCGGGGCCCTGCACCATTGCTTCGACCTGGCGCAGTCCGCGGGCGGCCAGCGACTCGGCTTCGTCGTAGGCAAACAGTTCGCGTGCGCGCCCTGAGGCGACGGCAAACCACATCGCAGCCTTGTCGTGCGTCTTTGCTGTTTCGTGCAAAACCGCCAAATCGGCCGCGATTTCGGTCGCGTGCGGGCCGTGTCGCGCCTCCAGCAGCTCCGCCACCTTCGCGCTCCAGCTCGAGCGACGGCTTGTCGCAAGCCCGGCCAGCAGCGCGTTTTGATAAAGCGCATGCACAAAGCGATAGCGAACCGACGTTGTACGGTCGGGCCATTGTGTTTCACCAACTTCGCGCACAAACGCGTAGACGCGATCGAGTGTCATCAACTGTTCCTCGACGTCGGCGATATCGGCACCAAGCACCGCCGCCGCGATCGCCGTATCGAACTCGGCGCCCTGCACTGCTGCAGCGGCCAGCAGCCGCCGCTCTGATTCGCCGAGCTGTTCGATCTTGCTTTCGATCATGCTGCGAACGGACGCGGGCATGTCGCGACTGATGTCGGGGACACCGCGGACGAGACACCAGTAGCCCGCCTGCTCGGCGATCACACCCCGCGATCCAAGCCATCGCACCACGTCCACCAGAAAAAGCGGATTGCCTTCGGTACGCGCGTGCAGCGCGCGCGCGAAGTCGGGCGGAAACCGATGACCAGGGTACGTCGCGTCGATGAACTCGCGCACGTCCTCGATTGTCAGAAATCCGACCGCGAGCTCGCTGGCAAGTCCTTTGGATTGGAGTTCGCGCTGTACCTGCAGGATCGGATGTTTCGAGGCCCGCGCATTGGTGTCGCGATAGCTCACCAACAGGAGCATCGCCATCGAATCGAGCCGCGCCCCAATGTACGAAACGAGATCGACGGTGGAGCTGTCCGCCCAATGCACGTCTTCGAGCACCAGCACGAGTGGACGACGACGCGAGATCTCGGCGAGCAGCGTCGACATTTCGCGCTTGAGTCGCTCTTGCGAGCTCGCGACCGCGCGCGTGACTTCCCCCGATGCGCCGTCGGGAGTGACCGCGCGCATGGCGCCCCACGACGGGGCGTGCCGGTCAATCAATGCCTGCATCGCGAGGTGATGCTCGCCGTTGGCTGCGCTGTCCAGCGCTTCGAGAATCGGCAGATACGCTTCCGCTCCAGCCAGTCGCTCGGAGCATCGTCCACGCGCGATCAGGGGGGCGACATCGCGCCGTGAAAAAGCCACCAACGCGTTCTCGATCAGCGTCGTCTTTCCGATCCCCGGTTCGCCGGTGACCGCGAGCAGGTGTCCGTGCCCACCAACCACATCGTCGTACCGTCCAGCAAGCACGTCGAGATCCGCAACATGACCAACGGCCGTCGCGCGTCTCGCCTGTGCCACTTGTGGGCGCACGGTGCGCAACAACGCGGTGCCCGTGGAGTCGAAACGCATTGGCGTTGCGCTGCTTCCCGTCCTAAGCGCGGCCGCATGGTCGGTCGCACCGAACCGGGTCAGCTGCACGAGCAACGCTGCCGCGGTAGGACGATCGACGGGTGCTTTCTCGAGCATGCGCAAAACGAGCGCGTCGAGTTCGGGGGGGATTTCAGCGCGTTTCGACGATGCTGGTGCCGCCTCCTTGGTGACGATTCCACCCATCACCAGAATGTCGCTGCCACTCGCAAATGGGTGTTCCCCGGTCAGCAGTTGATACGCGAGAATGCCAAGCGAGAAGATGTCGCTCGCCGTCGTAAGCGCGTCGCCGCAGGCCTGTTCGGGCGAGAGATA
>JAYUWD010000040.1:0-7517 GCA_043753735.1 Gemmatimonadaceae bacterium | reverse complement strand
CAATCAATCTCGATCGCGGGGAAATCGTCTGGCAGGTGCCGCATGGCGAAACACCCGATGTCGTGCGCAATCATGAAGCGCTGAAAGAAGTGAAGCTTGCCCGCACCGGTCAGCCTGGGAGCGTTGGCACGCTTGTCACCAAGTCGCTGGTGATTGCCGGCGACCCACAGGTCACGACCGTCGCCCCACGCGGACGTGGTGCCATGTTGCGCGCGTACGACAAGGCGACCGGAAAAGAAGTCGGTGGCCTGGTGATGCCTGCACCGCAAAGCGGATCGCCCATGACATATTCAATCGGCGGGCGTCAGTACATCGTGGTCGCCGTGAGCGGCGGTCCGTACTCCGGCGAGTACATCGCCTATCGTCTTCCCACTGCTACGACACGTTAAATAATGCAGGGTCGGAATTTTTCAGGCGGATTTACCTGCGCGCTGCTGGGGCTGCCGGCATTGCTTGCCGCTGCGTCATTGGTGCCCACGCGCGCCCAGCAGCGGTCATCAACGCGCGTTGCAACGCGTACGGCATTGCCGGTGACGTCGCGCGACCTCACCGGTGCGCGCCTGCCGCGTCACCAACGCACCACGTGGGACAGCGTCTACACTGATGAGCAGGCCACACGCGGACAGGCGGCGTACAACCGCACCTGCGCCCGTTGCCATCGCGAATCGCTGGCCGGCGCTGACGAATCACCCGCGCTCACAGGTGCCGCATTCCTCAGCAACTGGAACGGTCTTACGCTGGGCGAGATGCACGCCCGCGTGAAAAAGTCGATGCCCTCCGACGATCCTGGCAGCTACGGCCCGCAACTCATCACCGACATTCTGGCGTACCTGCTGCGTGTGAACGGATTCCCTGTCGGCAAAGCGGAACTCACGCACGAGGGCGACGCATTGAACGACGTGCAATTCAGCGCAGTGCGACCGTAGTGTCAGCAATATTTCTTCTCGTCGGCTCGGCTTCCACCACACGACTGCCAACCGTACGTTCAGCGCGTTCTCGTCCTCGGAGCTCATCGTGTTTCGTTTCGCCAGCATACCCGTGCGCCTGACTGCACGCGCGCGTACGTGCGTACTCGCCGCCTTCGTCGCCTTCACTGTGGCTGCAACGCCCGTCACCGCTCAAACGCCTGCGCAACCTCCGGCTTCAGGGGCTGCCGGCATGACCCGCGATGAGCTGGTCTCCTTCGCCAGGCTCGAAGTCGCGATTTCCGTCGCGCGCGACTCGGCACAGTTCCAGCTCGCGCTCGCTCGGAACAAGACGCCTGCGATGCAGCAGCTGCTGCGTGACAAGCTATCGACACTCATCGCCGAAATCATTCAACGCACCGGAACGACGCAAGCCGAGTATGACCGCAAGACGTTTCTTGTTTCAACAGACGCAGCAGCGCGCAAGATCTTCGATGCACTCCTCGTGCAGATCACCGGCGTACCGACGCCGGGACAGGTTGTTGCGACTGCGGCAAGCATCGCTGCCGTCAAGGTCCCCGATGGCCCGGTCGGTACGCACATCGGACATGTGGTCAACAGCTTCGGTGACACGCCGAACAATCAAGGGCTGCTTGCCGTCGCGCTGGCCGAAGCGAAAACCGCTGCGCAACATGCGGCACTCGCCGCTCGCTCACCCACCGATCTCGAAGCGATGAAGCTGCACGCCGGCCACGTCATCAACGCCATCGATCCCACCATTGTCGCGGCCGGCCCAGGACTTGGCTACGGCGCCAGGAAAGCCGCAATGGGTGTCGGCAACCACATCGACCTCGCCGCGAAAGCTCAGGGCGCATCGCCGAACGTCATCATGCACGCATCCCATGTGTCGATGTCGGCGAGGAACACGGTCACACGTTGCGATCAGATCATCGCGCTCGCCCAGCAAATCCAAGGTGCCGCATCGGCGAGTGATGCCGCCGCCTTGATCAGCCAGATGGTGTCGCTCACGTCGCAACTGACGGCCGGCGCCGATGCCAACGGCGATGGAAAGATCGGCTGGCAGGATAAGGAAGGCGGGCTGCAGCAGGCGCAGGAACATGTGACGCTCCTGTTGGCTGGGGAAGGCATGAAGCCGTAGCGGAGCTTTTCGTCTTCGCGAGTTTGTGCCGCTAGTGTGAGATAGTGTGTGCAGAGCGTGATGAGTTGTTGCGCGTAATGGGGACGGTGGTCTTGAGTCATTATGAACACTCGCACCCGTCCCACCGGCCTCCCGACGCTTCGTGAACGACGCGGCGTCTCGCTTATCGAGATGCTGATCGTAGTTCTTATCTGTGGCCTGATGACGGCGCTTGTGATGCCAAGCATCACGAGCGCGCGTGACAATGCTGGTCGGCGCGCGGCGCATCAGACGTTTGAAAGCGCTGTCGCGGCGACGCGCGCTGCCGCACTGCAAAAGGGAAAGAGTGCCACACTCACGTTCGTCAACAACACGGCAACGGTGACGGTGCTGAGCGGCCTCGCCAACTCGTCAGTCACTGTGATGGGACCGGTGCGCTTCACCCCTGCGTTCAACGCGACAATCGAAGTGCTCAACAGCTCGACCACCACGATCACGTACAACTCGCGCGGTCTGCTCACCCCAACGCCTGCAACACCATTGATCTATCGAGTGAAAGTGGGCGCGACACGCGATACCGTGTGCGTCAGCGTCGCCGGTGTGATTCTTTCGCGAGGATGCCGTTTATGAAGAATGCTCCCATCAACCGATCAGGCGCGACACGCACAGCGCGGCCATCGCTATCGCGTCCCCGTCGGCCACGGCACGGCATTACGCTGGTCGAAATTCTTGTAGCCATCATCATTCTCCTGGTCGGTCTGGCAGGTGTCATGGGTAGCACGACAGCAGTCGAGACGCAGATGGGAGGAGCCGTTCGCGAAACCGTGACCGCGGCACTCGCGCAGGCGCGACTCGATTCTCTTGCCAGCCTTTCGTGTGCGCAGCTTCCGGGCGGGCTTAGTGGAAGTGCGGCGACGCGCGGCGTAACGGAAACCTGGCGTGTCATCGACGGCCGCAACATCAAGACGTTGTCCGTGACGTTGACGCTTCCGCGTCGGTCGGTCCGCCCCGTCTACTCTACGGTGATTCCATGCCGAGATTGAGCGCTGAGAGTGAAGGGCGAATTCGGCGGCGCGGATTCACCCTCACTGAACTGATCATAACGCTCGCGTTGCTCGGTGTGGTTGGCACCGTAGTTGCGCGCCTTATGATGGACCAGCAGCGATTCTATCAGACTACGAATGAAAAGCTCCGGATCCGTCGCGAACTCCGTACTGCATTGAGCACGGTTCCGGCAGACCTGCGAAGCATCTCGTCGGTGGGTGGCGACATCAGTTCTTTCAACGATAGGCAGATCACTTTTCGCAGCACGTATGGTACGGCGATCATATGCGCGAAGCCTACGGCAACGACGCTCGACTTGCCGCCGACCGACATGGCGCGCACTACGCTCGCAACCTGGTACACGCCGCCGGCAGTTGGTGACACCATTTTTGCCTTCCGAACGGACTCGATGGGTGCAGGCGGTGATAGCTGGACGGCACATCGCATCACCGGCGTTTCCCAGAATCTTGCTTACTGCCCTGCGTCCCCGTACCTCGATGCAGCGCTCGATGCGGCGAAAGTGCGATGGCGTATCACCGTTACGCCGGCCGTTGCCGATTCGGTAAAAGTCGGCGCACCGATCCGTCTGGTACGCAGCACGAAATACGAACTCGTCGCCGGGGTGAGTGACGACTTCTACATCGGACGCGCGGAGTATTTGGCGGGGGTGTGGGGTGCCTCGACTCCAATCGCAGGACCGTTCACCCCACCCGCAGTCACAGGACAAGCCGGTGGATTGCAGTTCACGATGCAAGACAGTCTGGGCGCCGTCATCAATCCGGGCGGCAATGCAAGCAGTATCTCACGCATCGATGTGCGACTGCGTGGGCGCGGAACAAGCAGCGCAGGCGTGACAAAAGCTCCCATGGATTCGCTCGTTCTCCGTATCGCGTTGAGGAATCGCCAGTGATTAACCACGTCGAAAGTCCGGTCGTGTCGGTTCAACCATCCGATGATATGGCAATCATGACCCCACCGGCCCAGCGCAAACGCCGAGGTGTCGCACTGCTCCTTGCACTCATAGCGGTGGTCGTGCTCGCCGTTCTTTCGACGGGAGCGATGATGGGGTCCATGCAGGAGTTTCGCGCTGGTCGGAACTCGATGGTGGAGCAGCGCGCATTTTTAGTTGCTGAATTTGGTCTCAATCAGGAGATCGCTAACTGGGACCGTAGTCGCAACCTGCCACCGCCGGTGGGTCGCGCAATCGGCGCCGTGGATTCGTCGAAGGTGTACATCGCCCAGACCGACTCGGCCCGCGTCTTCATCACGCGACTCTCGCTGACGACCTACTGGGTTGTCTCTGTGGGACGCGCGAGCATCGGCAACGGTGCCCTCGAAGCGCAGCGTCAGACGCATCTGCTCGTGCGCCTCGCCTATCCGTCAATCAACCCTGCAGGCGCGATCGTTACTGCAGGTAGCGTCGACGTGAAGGGTTCAGCGGGCATCTCCGGAATCAACACGGATCCCATAGGTTGGACGCAGTGCGCGAGCATCGCGGGCCGCGACACGTTCGCGATCGACTACGCGCCTGGGCAAACCGTATCCATACAAAAACCACAGCAGGTCATCAACGGTATTCATCCGAGCGCGTCGGCGGCCGACTCGAACACCTACGTTCGCTATGGAACAGAGTCGTGGGCAAGTCTCGCATCGAATGCCGATATCACGTTGAGCGGCGGTACATTTTCGCCCTCACCGGATGGAACGGCGACAACATGCAATTATGCCAATAGTTCGAACTGGGGAGAGCCCAGTCGTGGCAATGGCGCGATCCTCGGATGCAAAGACTACTTCCCGATCATCTATTCGAGTACGAGTCTCGACCTGAGTCATGGAAGGGGACAAGGAATTTTGCTGGTGAATGGCGACGTCCGACTGAATGGAAACTTTCAGTGGAACGGGCTCATCATCGCGCGGGACGATATTGTGAAGGGTAACGGAACGTTCGATCTGCTCGGCAGCATCATGTCGCGCAACGCAAACGTGAACGATGGAAATTCGATCATCGGCAATTCGCAGTTCACCTGGTCAAAGTGCGCCGTGGAATCCGCGCTGCGTGGCTCGGCGATTCTCACGCGTGCGAAGGAACGCAGCTGGGTACAGCTGTACTGAGCGGCAGAGGTAAAAGCGCGGCCTCTAGCAATGCCGGGTCGCTCCCGACCAGCTACGCCTGCAGCTCCGCGAGTGTCCGCGCCAGCTGCTCGGCGGTGAACGGCTTCTGCAGAAATGCGTGGGCTGATTCCATCAGACCACGGCGAATGACAGCATCGTCGGTGTAGCCCGATGTGAAGAGCACATGCAGATCCGGATTGGAGATCGCGAGCCTGTTTGCAAGCTCGCGCCCATTCATGTGTGGCATCATCAAGTCCGTGAGAACGATATCCACGGAGTTTCCGAACTTGGCGACCACAGCCAAACCTTCCTCGCCATTCGACGCTTCGAGCACGTTGTAACGCAGCTTTTCAAGCAGCCGACGCACGACACGCCGTACCGCATCATCGTCTTCAACCAGCAACACCGTGCCTGACCCACGCGGCGAGACAGGAAGGGCGGCGACCTCCGCCTCCGGCGCTATATCCTCGACGGTTGCCTTCGGCAGATAGATCTTGAACGTCGTACCGTGTGCGGGTTCGCTGTACACCCACACATGACCGTGCAACTGCTTGACGATTGCGTAGACCGTGGCGAGTCCAAGTCCCGTGCCACGACCAAGGTCTTTCGTGGTGAAGAACGGTTCGAACACTTTGCTCATCGTCGTCGGATCCATTCCCGTGCCCGTGTCCGTGATCGCAATCATGACATAGTCACCGGGAATGACATCGCTGTGCGCTCGCGCGTACGCTGCATCCAGCTCCGTATTCCCAGTCTCCATCACGAGCGTGCCGCCAGTGGGCATCGCGTCAGACGCATTCACCACAAGGTTCATCACGATTTGTTCGATATAACTTGGGTCCGCCGTTACGAGATCAACACTGCTGTCAAGCTTTGAGACCAGCGCTATATCCGCGCTCAGCAATCGCAGCAACATCGGTTCCATTCCGCGCACGACGTCACTTACGTCGAGTGAGTGAGTCGCGACGACATCTCGACGACTGAACGCGAGCAGTTGACGCGTCAGTCCGCTCGCTCGATCCGCCGCCAGAGCAATTTCCCCGATGTCCTCACGCACGCGGTCATCGTGCGCTGAATCGAGCAGCAGTCGCGCGTACGAGGAGATCACGGTCAGAATGTTGTTGAAATCATGGGCGATTCCACCAGCGAGACGACCAACCGCCTCCATTTTCTGCGCCTGACGTTTCTGCTCGTCGTGAATCATTCGTTCCGTGAGATCAGTGAACATCGCCACAAACCCGACCGTCACCGCCCCAACGTCACGCAATTCGGCAATCGCCAGCAGCGTGTATAGTCGCATGCCGTCCTTACGCACGCATTCCACTTCGACCGTGCGTCCAGGCTGACCCGTTTCGACCATTTGCTGTTGCGCCTGGATCTGCTTGAGCTGTTCCTCAGGAATGCAGGGTGCCGCTTGGCCGATCACTTCAGCCGCAGGCCAGCCAAAGAGCACTTCGGCGGCGCGATTCCACCGCGTGACCCGCCAGCTGTTGTCGGTCGAAAGAATCGCCTGTGGCGCAGCATCGATCACCGACTGCAACATGTCACTGGTGGCGCGCGACTGTGCTTCCGCGCGCAACCGATCGGTGACGTCAGTACCCACAACAAGCCGCGCGATACGTCCGGGCAACTTGAGTGGACGCTCACGCACGTCAATATCGATCAGCGTTCCGTCCTTCGTCCGGTGACGCACGGTATCCACGCGCGTCGCCATCGGGTCCATCGTCTTGAGGGTCGAGTCGAGTTTCGCCACTTCCTCCGCGGGGCGCAGCTGCGCCAGCGTCATCGCGCGAAATTCATCGCGACTATAGCCGTACAGCGTTAGCGCAGCATCGTTGACGTCCAGAATCGCGGTTGTGTCGACCTCATAAACCCACATCGCGCACGGATTGTGTTCGAAGAGCAGCCGATATTGCGCTTCACTTTGCGCGGTTGCGTCACGCGCATGCTTCCGTTCCGTAATATCACGCGCCACCCAGAGCGCTGAGTTCGCGTCGAGTGCCGTGACAGTGGCCAGAAACCAGACTACTCCACCACCGCGTAACGCCAAACTGATCTCGTCGGTTACAGGCGCACCGAGGTCGATCGCTTGTCCAGTCATGGCGCAAATCTTTGCCGCAATCTCCCGCGGGAGAAATTCGGACGCATTGCGGCCGAAAAGCTGACCCGTAGGACGATATTGGGGGTTCGCGTTGGTTGCAGGCACGCGCAAGAAAGTGCCGTCACGACCGATCACAAGCACGACGTGCTCCATCGCGGCAAATAGACTTCGCTGTTCCGACTCGGCCGTGTGCAACTGCTTCAGAGCCGCGCGTGCG
>JAYUWD010000039.1:0-2437 GCA_043753735.1 Gemmatimonadaceae bacterium | reverse complement strand
AGTCGCCGATGATGAGAACTGGAGTGCCCTGCGAGTAGCGCATGCCGGTGATGCGTCCGGTGGTGTAGGTCTTTACGCTTTGCGCCGCGCCACCAGTGGGTGTAACGTCGACGGTATAACTGTTCTTGCCACTCGTGAGTGGTGGCGTGAAGTCGAGATCCTTGATGGCGAAGGCCTGCACGCCTGTGCCGACGGGATTGATCGTCGCGGTGCTCACGACGCCGGCTGCGTTCTTGACCTTGATCGTGCCGACACCACTGACGGTGCCCGTGTCGATAACGGCAGTGCCGTCGCCGCTCTTGTCGAGGAAGACATCGTTGCCGGGCGTGACCGCGGTCTTGCCGACCGTCGACAGCGCGGTCTGTCCTTCGATCAGCGCCTGCAGATTGTCTGCCGCCGTTGCCTGATCGGCGCCAAGCTTGGTGATCGCGTCGGACATCGTCTTCTGCGTGGCACCTTGTTTCTCGATGGTGCTGTTGAGCTGCTGCAACTGTTCGACAGATGAGAACTGCGCGAGCTGCGCCGCCATCTCCTTGCCGTCCATCGGGTTCAGCGGATCCTGATTCTTGAGTTGCGAGACGAGGAGCTTCAGGAAATCATCTTTCCCCAACGAGAGCGGATTGATCGGTGGCTTGCTCGCCTTTGTCGGCTCCGCGGGTCCAACCACTGGATCTGGAGCCTTGTTGCTGATGCCCGAAAAGAGCGGATTCGGGTTCACGTTCTTGACCGCTGTGCTCATCGCGCGCCCTCGTTGTAGGTGCCTCGTTGGCCACGCTGGCCAGCGTTCTGTCGCTGCTCGTCACGCGCCTTGCGCGCGTCTTCGTTTCGTTCCCACTCGCGTGCCATGGCGCGGTCCCGTGTGCTCTGCCCACTCAGCTGCGCATCGGCGCCGTTGCTCGCCGATGTCAACTGCGTCATGGAAATGCCATCGCGCTCAGCCACCAGCGGACGCGTGAGCGTCGCTTCGGTGCGCGCGTTCGTGCTGATGGTCACGCTGTCGGCCGCGAGCCCATGACGGCCGAGTGCGTCCTGCAGTTCACCCGTGTGCATGCGCAGCCGACTGGCGTTGGCGGCGTCGGTGGTGATCTGCGTGTCGACGACATTGCCGCGCAGGTCGACCGTGATGCGCTCCGGACCATTCACACCGTCCAGCTCCAGCGTCAGGCGCGAGAGCGAACCACTCGGCGCATCGGCCTTGAGCTGCTGCATATCGGCGACACGTTCGGCGCTGCTCATGCCCGATGTCGCGGCCGCTGCATTGGTGCCCTGCGTGCTCGGTGCAGCTGTCGTGGGGGCCGTGGTGCTGGTTGCGTACGCGCGTTCAGCTGCGGACGTATCGACGCGTGAGTGTGACGGTGAACGATCGCTGCTGCTCGAGCGCGATGTCTCGCCGTTGTCGGAAGAACGATTCTGCGAGTCGCGTTGGTCTTTTGATCCGTTGCCACGACCGTTGGCGTGGCCCGTGTTGCCGGCAACGTGTGCCGTGACGACCGATTCTGGCGTAGCCGCAGTCGTGTCGACGGTGGCGTTGCTGCGCTCACCACCGCGTGCGACGTTGGCGACCGAGGCGACATTGGCGACACTCGCCACCGCGGCGATTCCCGACGACGTGCCCACGTTCGGCACCGTGGCCGCGGGGCGTTCGATGATGCTGGCGACGTTGGCCGACGCAGCAGTCTGTGTACCGTTGCGCGCAAGCTCGAGATGGCCCGGATCCTTGAGACCGAGTGTGCGCAATCCTTCTTCGCGCGCGACGCGCTGGAGCCGTGCAAACCCTTCGGCGTTGTTCCACTTGCCGTCGACCAGGACATCAACCGCTTCGCCACGCGTGTGCGCGGAGTCGCGTGTCCAGGTCACGACTGCGCCGTCGCGCGTGCGCCCTTGTGCATAGAGAAAATCCTGCCGTTCCTGCGAGCGCGCTGTCTCGACGACCGAAACGCCGCTGCCGTACTCGTCGCGCATCCGCGACACCACGCGTTCCAGTCGCGTGCGCAATTCAGGACTGAGTGCATTGGGGTCGCGAATCGGCGCAGTGACATCTGCGGCAGATGTGGCAGTGGCGGCGGCCAGCGCGGCTGCGTGTGCGGCGCGGTCCGCGAGTGCTGCACCTTCGGCAGTGCCAGCGCGCGCGATGAGCGCGTCGATCACGGCCTGCATGTTGGCACCCTGTATGTCGCCGACGGCGAGCAACTGCTCACGTGAGACACCACGCTTTTCCGCAATCCGTGCGAGTGTGCGCTTGGCATCTGCGAGGGACACGTTGTCGACGCTTTCTTCCAGACTACGGCTGCGCGAGCTGCTCGCAACCGGTGTGAGCAGCTCGCCCAGCCGCTGTTCAGGGAGCATCGCAGCTCCATTCACCGATCCATCCTGCATCATGCCGTAGCGCATCGAGTTGGCCGTGGCCATCGTTGCCTGCATGACGGCAACGGCCTCC
>JAYUWD010000038.1:0-2446 GCA_043753735.1 Gemmatimonadaceae bacterium | reverse complement strand
GCTTCGAGCAAGTGAGCTTCGCCTACGACGAAGGCGCCGAAGCACTCAGCGACGTCTCGTTCTCCGCCAACAAAGGCGAGATCATCGCGCTGGTGGGTGCCAGCGGCGCGGGAAAATCGACACTCGTCGATCTGTTGCCACGCTTCGTCGAGCCGACGCGCGGCCGCATCACCATGGACGGCGTTGATCTGCGCCAGATCAAACTCGATGGACTGCGCGCGCTCACCGGTATCGTGAGCCAAGACACCGTACTGTTCAACGACACGGTCCGCGCAAATGTCGCTTTCGGCCGTATCGATGCGACGCAACAACAGCTCGATGCAGCCGCCGCGGCCGCCAACGCGCTCGGCTTCATTCGCGAATTGCCCGATGGTTGGGACACCAACCTCGGTGAACGCGGCACGCGGCTTTCCGGCGGGCAGCGTCAGCGGCTCGCGATTGCGCGGGCACTGCTCTCCGATCCGCCCATTCTCATTCTCGACGAAGCCACGTCTGCGCTCGATGTGGAATCGGAACGACTCGTGCAGGAAGCGATCGACCGACTCCTGGCCGGACGCACGGTGTTCGTGATTGCGCACCGCCTGGCAACGATCCAGCACGCCGACCGCATTCTCGTTTTCGATCAAGGACGCCTTGTCGAGGAAGGAACGCACATTGCGCTGCTCACCAGTGGCGGTGCGTACGCGCGTTTGCACGCAATGCAATTCGATCGGCGCGCCCTGCCCGGCGATACGGCCGTCGACGATGCTGCGCTGTCCGTCGTCGGCAGCGCTGGCCGCTGAACTGATGCGCGTGCTCGTTCTGACCACCGAACCGCATTGGTCGATGAGCACGCGGCTGTTGCTCACTGCCGCAGAAGGTTTGGCCCTGCGCGGCGATGCAGTTACCGCGTGCTACCCGCAGGCGAGCGCAACAGCGACTGGAGCCGAATCGCATTTCCCGAACGTCGCGCTGCATACGATCAACAATGGTTCTTTTTTCGCGCAGTGGCGTGCGGTACGACGCGTCGTGGTAGCAACGCGCCCGTCGGCGGTGCTGGTGCACGGCGAGCGGGACACACTGATCGCCGCGTTCGCCATCGGTCGGCGCGGGGGCGTGGTGCGCCGCGAGCGTCTGGGGGAAACAGTGCGTCCGTCGTGGCGCACACGACTTGCTGCGGCACGCACCAAGGTCATGATTCTCTTCAGTGAACAGCGTGATGCTGGCCTACCCGGCGATGTGCCGCTTTCGATGCACGCCTGGCCCACACCCGCCGAGCATGCACCGCGCGGGAAGCACGTGGTGGGCACGGTTAGGTCGCTCACAGAGTCGCATGAGCGTCTCGTGCTCTTCCCGTCCCGCGCGTCGAAGGTGACGACAGCTGTCGCGCTACGTACGGCGGCCCATCTCCTTACACGGTATACGTCGCTGCGCGTGACGCTGGTCGGCGACGAGACCGTGCTGCAGGGCACCCGCATTCATGCCGCGTCGCTCGGACTTGCCGATCGCCTCGATCTGCTTTCTGTCGACGAGTTTCTCTACGGCGAAACGCTCGACGCAACCGCTGTATGGATCACCACGGACGGCGACGAAGGAGCGATTGCCGCAATTTTCGCGATGACGCGCGCGGTGCCCGTTGTGGTCCCGAGTGGTTCGAACATTGAGCCGCTGATCGCGCCGCGGATTACCGGGTTTGTTGCCGACGCTCGCGATCCGTCCGCCATTGTTGCCGCGCTTGCGCGTCTGTTTTCCGACCCCGACGAACAGCGCGCGATGCGCGATGCGGCGGCGGCGCGCGCGTCGCGGGTGCATGGTTGGTCGGCCTGGCTTGATCGGGTTGCGGAGCTGTTGCAGCGCGCGTCCGGCCAGCGAACAGCGCACCCACCGACACACGTCGCTACCACGTCGGCATGAACGAGGCCCCCCTGTCGGCCGCTGCCGTCCCGTCGCGCGCGTGGAAGAACCTCCGCGCCGACAAACGCGCCTGGTTCGGACTCGGCGTGATTGGCTTCCTCCTGTTCGCGGCTCTCGCAGCAGACGTCGTCGGTCGGCTTGATCCGATCAGCATCGATGTCACGCAGGCGTTACGTCCACCGACTGGTGCGCATTGGCTTGGCACGGATGCGCAAGGCCGCGACGTCTGGTCACGGTTGGTCCATGGCGCGCGCGTTTCACTCGTGGTTGGACTCGCCTCGCAGGGCCTGTCGCTTTCGATCGGGGTGATACTTGGACTTGTCGCCGGGTACCGAGGCAAGTGGACCGATGAAATCATCATGCGCCTCGCCGACGTGACGCTCGCGTTTCCATCGCTGCTGCTGCTGATCGCGATGGCGGCCGCATTCGAACCATCGCTCGTCACCGTCTGCGTCGTGATCGGCATTGTCGGTTGGGCGGGGATGGCCCGTCTCGTGCGCGGGCAGGTGCTGGTCGTGCGCGAACTCGAATATGTGCAGGCGATGCGGGCGAT
>JAYUWD010000037.1:0-2448 GCA_043753735.1 Gemmatimonadaceae bacterium | reverse complement strand
TGCGCAGGACGCGGCGCTTGCTGCAGCCACCACAGCGTTCAGCGGCAAACTTGAAAGCCTGAACGCGGTTACCGACGAAAGCGGCGAAGGATTTGCCGGGCGGCTTCTGGCGTTGGTGATGCTCAACGCGCTTGACGAAAAATGGAAAGATCACCTTTACGATCTCGATCAGCTGCGCGCGTCCATCCACTATCGCTCGTGGGGGCAGAAGGACCCGCTCGTCGAGTACAAGCAGGATGCATACGCAATGTTTGTCGATCTGATGCACGATCTCGCAAACACGTTCACCGAGCGTTTTCTCAAGGCGCAGTTGGTCTTTGAGCAGACACCGATGGAAACCTTTGCGCCGGCGGCGCCTGAGCCTGCGCTTGGAGATGGACGACCCACGAAGCGTTTCAACGCGATGGGAATTCTGGAAGACGTCCCGTACGATGAAATTGCCGTCGAAGCGTCGGCGCCAACCACCACGGTCACCGTCGACAACGATGGCGCCCATGCCAACCGGCCCGTCGCGCACGGTACGCCATCCGTCGTCGGCGCGGGGGCCGTTCGGTCGCTCAATCCAATGGCCACCTCCGGTGCGCAGGATTGGAGCAACGTTGGGCGCAACGATCCGTGCCCCTGTGGTTCTGGCAAGAAGTTCAAGAAGTGTCACGGAGCAACGGGCTGACCAGTCGGAACCGGTAACCGGATGTTGGCGCGGAGGGCTGACAGCGATGTCAGCCCTTTCGCGTCGCTCCCGTTATTCGGCGAGAATTGGCTACAGGCTGATCTTTCGACGGGGCATGCGGCATCCAGATGACGGTGCGCGAGGCGGATGGGGCGATCATGTGAAACCGGGTGAGTCCGGTTCATTTATTTGCCAGGTCGACGCGCGGTGCAATCACCGCAGGAGCCATATCGTGTCACTTCCAGCTAGCCAGCCTGCTCGGCGGTCACTAACTATTCGAGAGTTACCCCGAACGGAGCGTCCGCGTGAACGCATGCGTTCGCTCGGCGCGCACGCACTGAGTACGATCGAGCTGATCGCGACCATATTCGGTTCGGGGGGGGCTGGCCAATCGGCTTTGGCTTGCGCGGGGGACGTGCTGGATCAGGCGGCGGGGTCGCTCGGTCGGCTCGCAACGATGCCCCCGGCGGCGTTGCAGCGGGTTCGCGGGGTGGGGGCTGCACGAGCAGCGGCGGTGCACGCGGCACTCGAACTCGGGCGTCGGATGACCGCCGAAGTGCGTGAAGCCGGAGTACCCCTTCGCGGTCCTGCCGATGTGGCGGCTGCATTTGCACCAAGATTGCAGGATCTACCGGTGGAGGAATTTCACGTTGCCATCCTCGATGCACAGCACCGTTTGGAGCGCGACGTGTTGATCACGCGCGGTTTGCTCAACTCATCGTTGGTGCATCCGCGTGAAGTGTTCCGGGAAGCGATCGCTGAACGTGCGGCCGCTGTGATACTCGTTCACAATCATCCAAGCGGGGATCCAACACCCTCGGCTGAAGATCGAGCGGTGACCGAACAGTTGGTGGCGGCTGGACGTTTACTGGATATACCGGTCCACGATCACATCATCGTGGGTCGCGGACGTTACGTGAGTTTTGCGGAGGCTGGACTGCTGTGACTACGATCGCGCTGCACGAAGCAATTCCTGGGTTCGGGCCCGGCGCCAACGGCGCCTATGATCGGCTCGATCAAGAGTTGCTCGTGCGCGCCTACAAATTTTCCGACGCGGCGCACGCAGGGCAGGTGCGCCACTCGGGCGAGCCGTACGTGTCACACTGCGTCGAAGTCGCGCGCATTCTCGCGGATCTGCAGCTTGACACGACGACCGTGGTCAGCGGGTTGCTGCATGACATCGTCGAAGACACCGATATCACGGTCGAGAATGTCAAGCATGAATTTGGTGAAGAGATCTCGCAGATTGTCGATGGATTGACCAAGATCGCGAACCTCCCGCTATCGTCGCGTGAGGAGCGTCAGGTCGAGAATTACCGCAAATTGCTTCTGTCGATTGCCAAGGATGCGCGTGTCATCCTCATCAAGCTTGCCGATCGGTTGCACAACATGCGCACCCTCGATTGGCTCGCGCCCGAGAAGCGTCGTCGGATTGCGCAGGAAACACGCGATCTGTATGCGCCGCTCGCTCACCGCTTTGGTATGGCGAAGGTGCGTTGGGAGCTCGAGGATCTCGCCTTCAAACACCTCGAACCCGAGGCCTACAAGTCGCTCGCGAAGCTGGTCGCCGCCAAGCGTGGTCAGCGCGAAGAGCTCATTGCGCAGATGAAGGAGCCGCTCGAAAAGAGGCTCACCGACGCTGGCATTCCGGACGTGGAAGTCACCGGTCGACCGAAACATCTCTGGTCGATCAATAAGAAGATGCAGCAGCGCGATCGTCCCTACGAAGACATCTACGATCTGCTCGCGATCCGCGTCATCGTCCCCAACGTGCTCGA
>JAYUWD010000036.1:0-2465 GCA_043753735.1 Gemmatimonadaceae bacterium | reverse complement strand
TCTTCGACGACCTCGCAGTCGACGCGGGCGAACGCGTATTCGCGACCAAGCTCGTTGCGACCGTTGCCATGCATGGGGCCGTACTCGACGCAGCGCTGTCCGAAGTCACGGCCAACTGGCGTCTCGAACGGCTTGGCGCGATCGAGCGAAGCGTGCTGCGGCTCGCTGCTGCCGAGCTTCATCGAGGCGATGCGCCGGTCAAGGTCGTCATCCAGGAAGCGGTGCATCTGGCGGAACGATATGGTACGTCGCGAAGCGCGCGCTTCGTGAACGGCGTACTCGATGCATACGCGCGACGCCTCGGTCGACTGTGACCGCAGTGGGACCCGTCGGCGGTCGACTGCGGATCGCAGTCGTCAACTGGCAATGCCGCGAGAACCCACTCGCGGGCGGGGCCGAGATCCATTTGCATGAGATCTTCGGGCGCCTCGCCGCGAAGGGGCACGAGGTAGTGCTTCTCTGTGGCGGATGGCCCGGTTGTCCGCCGCGCGCGACTCTTGACGGGATTGAGGTGCACCGAGTTGGGACCCGACAGTCGTTCCCGTTTCTGGCGCGCCACTACTGGCACCAGAAGCTGTTGGGGCGTGGCTTTGATGTGCTCGTCGAGGACATCAACAAGGTCCCGCTCTACACGCCAACGTGGAGCCTGCCCAAGCTGGTGGTGCTTGTCCCGCATCTCTTTGGCGGGACCGCTTTTCAAGAGTTCTCGCCGCCGCTGGCGGCTGCGGTGTGGCTCGCCGAGCGGCCGATGCCGTTTTTCTACCGGCACTACGCTTTCGAAGCCATCAGCGAAAGCACGCGTGACGACCTTGTGGCCCGCGGCGTCTCCCGAGAACGGATTCGCGTGATCTTTCCCGGGATCGATTCGAGCCATTATACCCCCGACCCGTCCGTCAGATCAGCTCGACCGACATTTGCATATATCGGGCGTTTGAAGAAATATAAGGGAGTCGATCTTGTGATTCGGGCGTTTGCCCTGTGTGCTATCCCTGACGCGCGCCTCCAGGTGGCCGGTGCCGGTGAATTTCGACCGGAATTGGAGCGCTTGGCGGGAACCCTTGGGGTGGCAGACCGGGTAGATTTTCTGGGACGTATTGACGAAGCCGCGAAGATCGCCATGCTGCGCAGGGCATGGGCGACGCTGTTCGCATCACCCAAGGAGGGCTGGGGCATAACGAATCTCGAAGCGGCGGCGAGTGGAACTCCGGTAATTGCCTCAAATTCTCCGGGAATTCGCGAATCGGTTCGGCACGGCGAGACGGGATTCCTCGTGCCCCACGGTGACGTCGCTGCGATGGCAGAGAGCATGCGATACCTCAGCAACGAGCGAGCGCTCGTTGAACGCCTGGGGATTGCCGCGCGGCATTTTGCCGAAGGATTTACGTGGCAGAGAGCCGCCGATGAGACCGAAACCCACCTCCGTGAGGTGGTGGGAAAGGGAGGAGGTCGCTGATGGAGATCATCCTGCACGCGCACCATGCTGAAGTCCCTGATACGCTCCGGGCAGAAGCCGAGGCTGCGGTTCGCCGCATTGCCATCCGCCTGCATCGCGTTGTCGACGCGATCGTCCGGTTCGTTGGAGACGGACAGACCCGACGCGTCGAAATCGTGCTGCGCGGAGCGCAGCATCGTGATCTGTTCGCTCAAGCCGATGCGCGTGCTTTTGCCCCGGCGCTCGCCGCGGCGGTTCAACGCCTCGAAGCGCAAATCGCACGCACGCGTCGATCGCGTCGACCGACGGGCGGAGATCGTACCGGGTGAGCAAACGGCTCACCGTCGGCATGCTGCATGAGCGGATGAAGGATCCGCTCGAACTGGAGCTACTCGGACCGTCCATCGGTCTTGACCGCGAGATCACGAGCCCTGAGGCGTCAAGCCCGGGGCTCGTCCTCGCCGGCTACATCAATCGCTTCCCGTACCAGCGCATCCAGGTCCTCGGCGAGACCGAGATCAGTTACCTGCAATCGATGCCTGATGAATCGCGTCGCACAAATCTCGAACAATTCTTCGGCTTCCCGGTCCCCTGCGCCTTTATCACCAAAGCGCTCGACCCGCCGGAACCGTTGCTCGAACTCGCTCAGGCCGCAGGCATCCCCATTTTGCGTTCGCGTCTGAAGACGGCCGAGTTCTATCGGCTCATGAAGCCGTATCTCGCCGACCAGTTTGCCCCCACGACGACGCTCCATGGTTCGCTCGCCGACGTGTACGGCGTCGGCGTATTCTTCACCGGCAAGAGTGGCATCGGCAAATCGGAATGCGTGCTCGATCTCGTCGAACGCGGACATCGCCTGGTCGCCGACGATCTCGTGTTCGCGTCGCGGCGCGGCAACGATGTGTTGATTGGCAAGGGCCATGAATTCCAGCGACATTTCATGGAGATTCGCGGCGTTGGCCTGCTGGACATCCCGGCAATATTCGGAATTCACGCCGTGCGTCAGCAAAAACGCATCGAAGTGGTGGTCGTG
>JAYUWD010000035.1:0-7625 GCA_043753735.1 Gemmatimonadaceae bacterium | reverse complement strand
AACGGGTGCCGCACCAACGCTGGCTGATGGTCATGACGGGCGCGGCGGTGCTGCTCACGCTGTCGCGGTCGGCGCTGCTGGCGCTGGTAGTCGGACTGTTGGTGCTGGCGTGGACACGCGGTATCAACCGCCGCTTGGTGGGAATACTTGCCGGTGCCGCGCTCGTCACGCTGCCATTCCTCACGCTGCTGCTACGCTTCGCAGATGGATTCAACAAGCTGCGCGTGGACGCCTCTGCCGCGCAGCGACTCATTCCGTGGTCGCGCGCGCTCATCATGTGGCGCGATCATCCGTGGCTCGGTGTGGGCTTCAATGCGGTACAACAGGCCCAGCAGGCATATGGGTGGACCCCAATTGGCGGCGCTGATGTGTCGCTTGACGGCGGGCTGTTGTTCATTGCGGCCATGACCGGTGCGATCGGCGTGGCGTTGTACGTGGCGCTCTTGGTTGCGGCAGTGCGTCGGTGTCGAGTGGTGTATCGCGGAAGTAGCGACGGCCAGGAACGTGCACTGGCCGCAGGGACAGCGGCCGCTACGGCCGCCGTGGTGGTCCACTCGCTGTTCGTCAACTCGTTGCTACTTCCATTCGTGATGCAACTGCTCTGGTTTTTGTGGGGGAGTGTGGTAGTGCTCGGACGCCCCTTGGCCCGCGGCGCACATCGGCCTTGGCGCGGGAGGCTGCTGCGAGTGAGTGCTCCGGCCGCGTTGGCGGTCGTCGCGAGTTGCGACCCGTGCAGCGGCGTAATCTCCTGCCGCTCGGAGCCGGTGATTGCACTCGGCGGTCAGATCGTGAACGGGCAGACGGGTGCGCCGGAGCGCGGCGTGGTGATCAGCATCGGTGGCGCGCGCGCCGAATCGAACGCCGAGGGGCTCTGGCAGTTGGTGGTGCCGGCGACCGGGAAGGAAAGCGCTATTGATGTCACGGTGCAGGCGCCGTCTGGCAGCGCGTACACTGTTTCCGCGCTCCCCATTCAGATCGTCACGGCCAAGGGAGATTTGCAACAGGTTGGGCGATGGACCAGCGTGCCGTACGCGCGGTATCAGGCGTCGCTCGCGAGGCTGGGGCAACCGTTTCAAGGCGCAAGCGTGAGCTACGTCCCCACGAGCGGTGCGACCGCTGATGTCGTGGCTCAGGAGCCGAGCAACGGTGCCGGGGTGTTTGAGCTGCAGCTGCGGGGGCGCAGCGAGTTGGGCACGGTGTATGGCACACTGACGGTATCGCGGGGTGACGTAGCACGCGTCTCGCGCTTCCCAGGCTTTGCCGTGCCTCTGGAATACCAGTACGCCTTGGCCGCACCGCGTGGCGTGGTGAACGTTGATGGGCAGCGGAGCTATGGCGGCGAGGTGCTCAATCGTGGTACGGGGCGAAAAGAAGCGGGTGCGCAGGTGGAGTTCACACGTACCAGCGGCGTAACCATCACGCCACCGATTACGCGCACGGTGGCCGATGCGCGGGGCTATTTCTTTCTGGCTCTCGACGCCTCGGAAGAGGGCGCCGTCGTGGGCGACCTGACCGTGCGCAGCGCCGACGGTAGCCGCGCCGCCACGTACCGCGGCGTGTCATTTGCGAGTTACGACTCCGTCAGCGTTCGAAACTCCGGCCTATGGGCGTTTGGCGAACGGTGGGCCTGGTCGGTGAACTTCTGGCGACAGGATCTGCTGCAACCGGTGGGTGACATGCCCGTGGTCTTCGAGCGCACCGGCGGACCCTCCATCGTTCCCGACCGCATCGTTGCGCGCACCGATCGCGACGGCCGCTTCTCGTTTACCGCGTCCGTGAACGATACTGGCACCGTTGTCGGCAATTTCACACTTACCCCACCCGACGGCCCGGTACGCGTGCTGCGCAATGTCCGCTATCGCACCTTCGCGGCTGACGGAGTGCGCGATGCTGGAGTGTTGGGCTTCGGGCCGTCGCTACGCTACGTGATCGAGGTGAAGACCAACGACCGGATCGCGCCCGCGGCCAACGTGGCGATGGAGTTCCGTCGGACCGGGGGCGTAGCGATCACGCCGGAACGCATCAGCGGACGTTCGGGAGCCGACGGTCGCTTCGAGTTGCGCCCCGCGGTCACCGATAGCGGCACGCTGATCGGCGATCTGATTGTGTCACCCGCCATTGGTGCCCCGCGAACGATTTCCAATATCCGGCTGCAGACATTCGATTCCGGCGATCTGCGTCTGGGCGGCGTGTTCGGGTACGGTCCGTCGCTGCATTACGCGATTGAACTGTGGACGTTTGCGCAGCTGCGGCCGGCACCGGGTGTGGGCGTGGAGTTTCGTCGTACAGGCGGTGTGTCGATGTCCCCCGAGCGTATCAGCGCCACCACCGGTGCCGACGGTCGCTTTGAGATTGCGCCGTCGGTGGCCGACAGTGGCACCGTGATCGGCGAGATCGGCGTGTTTCCGGCAGTGGGGCCGCCACGCGTGATACCCAACGTGCGGCTGCAAACGTTCGAGACCGGCGACCTGCGATTTGGCGGCGTTTTTGGCTTCGGGCCCGCGCTACGATTTGTGGGCGAAGTGCTGCGCCAGGACGGGACGCCGGTAGTGGGCGCGCAGGTAACGTGGACACAGATCAGCGGAATTCCGGCCTCACCGAGTACGGTGACCATGGCGACCGATCAGAGCGGGCGTTTTCCGCTCACGTTGATTCCGTCGCTGGACGGTGAAGTGGTCGGCTCGATTCGCGTCGTGCCACCGGCGCCCTGGGCGACAGGCACACAATTCACATTCCAGAACCTGCGCCTCAACAGCTTCGAGAGCGGCGACCTGCGCCTCGCGGTGACGTATCGCATTTCACCACCGTGATCGCGTGATGACGCCGACCGCGCGATCGGCGTTGGACCGCCTAACCGATCCTCGGCTGCTCCAACGCAACGTCATCATCAGCCTGCTCGGATGGGTGCTGCCGGCGGCCACCGCCCTCATCGCTTTTCCGCTGCTGGCACAACGACTCGGGCCCGATCGATTTGGTGTCGTCGCGCTGGCATGGAGCGTGGTGGGTTGGTTTTCGCTCTTTGACTTTGGAATTGCTCGCGCGCTCACACGGCTGGTTGCGTCGCGTGCCGCAGCCTCGCGCGATAACGAAATTCCGGCGTTGGTTTGGAGTGCGAGCGTCGTGCTGCTGGCCATTGGCGTGGCGATCGGGACGCTGATCTGGCTGCTCGCACCACTCGTGGTAACGCGTGCGCTGCACGTGCCGACGTCACTTGCCCCCGAAGTCACACGTGCGGTACGCTGGTTGGCGGTGGGCATTCCGGCCGTCGTACACGCCACCGCACTCCGGGGCGTGATGGAGGCCCGCCAACAATTTCTACGCGCGACAGTGCTGCGCATCCCCCTAGGCACGGCGGCGTATGCGTTGCCGCTTCTGGCCCACGATGCGTCGCAAGCCGTTGCACTGATCGTGCTTGCGCGCACGCTTTATTGGGTGGCAACGTGGGCCTCGCTCGGACCACTCGCGCGCCCGGTACGTCCCACTGCTATTCGGGAGTTATGGACGGAAGGTGGGTGGATCACACTCTCCACCATCATCAGCCCGTTTCTCGTGCAGGGCGACCGGTTTGCACTTGCGTTGCTGCTGCCGATTGCCGCCAGCGGATGGTACGCGGCGTCGATCGAGGTGGCGACGAAGATGTGGTTGTTTACCGCCGCGCTGCAGCCGGTGTTCTTTTCGGCCGTGAGCGCGGCGTATGCCCTCGACCGACCGCGCGCGCGCGCACTCATGCGACGGGCCGTGTTGGTGACGTTCGCGGCACTGCTGCTGCCCACACTGGCGCTGGTGTTGTTCGCCGAGCCTGGGCTTCACTGGTGGATGAAGGACGCGTTCAGTGCGGAGGGCGCGCGGGCGTTGCCGTGGTTGGCGCTGGCGGTGTTTGCCAACTGTCTCGCACAGGTGCCGTACTCGTACCTGCAGGCGGGTGGTGGCGCGCGCGACGTCGCGCTGCTGCACGTGGCGGAGTTGCCGCTGTTTGCGCTGGCGCTCTGGCTGCTGGTGCCACGTTACGGCGTGTCTGGCGCAGCCGCCGTCTGGTGCCTGCGCATGTCACTCGACGCCGTAGGCATGTGGCGCATCAGCGCGCGGCACGTGTAAGGTTGGGCGTGTGGCCAACCACCTTGCGGACGAGCTGAAAAGCAGCGTCGAGATTGCCCGCCCCTACCACTCGCACGGCCCAGTACCATGCGTGGAAGGTCCAGTACTTTTGGAGACCGAGTGCGCCGAGGTCACGATAGAAGTCGCGGAACTCCGCGCGTGATACGTGCGCCTGATGCGCCAGCGTGGGAAACATGTAGTTGGCGTAGTCGCGCTCGATTTCGTCGTAGCAGGACGGGGCGCCGTCGCGCGCGATTGCGAGCAGATTGCGGATCATCCGCACATCGGTATCGGGCGGTTGCACACCTGGCGTGTACGACCGTCGCTCTGCTTCCGCGTTTCCAAACTCCGGCGTCCCATCCACGCGAAAGAGCGCCAATACATCGGGCAGAAAAACCGCAGGGCGCGACCGAAGCGTGTTGACCGCCAGCCAGTGCTGATAAAAGAGCGAGCCATCCCATTGCGACGTGGCACAGGCATGGGCGTCGTCGCGATGAATCACGAGCCCGCTCATGGCGACAATGCGGCGGTAGCAGCGCACGATCGCGTCGTGACCCGGGGCGAAGATCTGCGCGTCAGGGTAGTACCGGCTCACCTGCACTACGTTGGACGGATCGCCGCGAAACCGCGCGTAGCTGCGCAACAGTAGTCCCATTTCGGGGGCCATTTCCACCGCACGCGCTACAGCAGCAAAGGCATCGGGGGCAATCAGGTCGTCATTGCCCATCACGAATACGTATCGGCCGGTCGCCCGCGCCACCATTTCGCGGAAATTTCCGTCGTAGCCGAGGTTCTTGGCGTTCTCGTAGTACGCAAAACGGTCCGGGTGCGCCTGGACGTAGCGCGTAGCGACGGCGCGAATCTCCTCGCGCTGACGCGACATGTCCTCCACGATGACGCAGTTCCAGCTGTCAAACGCCTGCGACAGCGCGCTGTCCAGCAGCATCGGCAGCCATTCGGCGCGATTGTACGCCGGGATGATGACGGTGATGAGCGGGCGCGTCATCGACCACGTGGTGAGAGAGAGAAGCGCAGCTGCGGAATACGCACATCCACGGTGCGATAACCGGGCAGGTATGTGGCGTTCTGGAACAGATAATTGATGCGTCTTCCCCAACTTACATCCAGCAGCGCATCGTACCCCAATCCTCGTGTGCCGGCGCGAAGGCCCGCGCGCAGCGAGACATCATGCCGATTGGGATAGGCCAGGTACTCCCGATACAACGCGTCGTTGTTCCAGCGTACCCGCTCACCGTACATGCCAATCGACCAACGCGAGGTCAGGCGGTCGATGGCCACCCACTGCGACTGTCCCCCTGGTCCGATGCCAGCGCCCAGCAATTGGCCGCGCTGCGTCCACCCCTGGGGCGTGGCAATTCCGGTGTAGAAATCGTGCCCTGGCCGCTCAGCCACCGAGATGCCCTGTTCGAGATTCATTGTCTCGGCGTGCAGCAGCCAGTCGGCGCGCCGACCACGCACCAGACGCTCCACGCCAACCTGGTACGCCAACCCTTCGTTAGGAACCGTCAGCAGGTCGCGTAGTGCGATCGGGGTAGCGCGCGCGAGTTCGGCGTACGCGCGTAGTCCTGAGTGTGGAAACGCGACGCGCGTGAACAGGGTGAGCAGTTGATCAACCGTTCCCGATTGCGCAGGGTACAGGGCGTCGGCCATCGCGCGACCGATGCGGACCGTGCTGTCCGGGCTGTGACGAATCACGCCACGCGCGAGGCCCAGCACGAAGTCGTCGCTGCTTGGCGGTGACCATGCCAGCGCCGCCGCACTGATCGAGCGGCGGTTGTTGGTGGGGTCACGGTCAAAGAACCGACTCTCGGTCAAGAAGCCGAAAAAATACTCTGCCGACCACCGACCTACGGGCGTGACAATGGGCACGGTGGTGCGTGCAAACAGGCGAGGGATGCCGGCCGCATTGGAGCCGATGAACAGCGCGTCCCGCACGCCCGACCCCCACCACAGATTGCCACTCGACACGCCGAGGGCGACAGACTTTGCCTCAAGCCAAACCGCGCTTTGACCCAGTGAAAACTCGCTCACCCGCGCACGTCCCATGCGCGAGGGGAGGTCGAGCGAGTTGCGTCCGACGTAAAATGGAGATGCCAGCGATACACGCGATGGATCGGTGCCCGGGAGCAGGTCAAACGGCCGGTTTTGCGACGTCCACACTTCGGGCACCAGCGCCACGTGCAGCAGCGACCAGTCCAGCGTCAACCCAGTTCTCAGCAGTGCACTCGTGCCGCGACCGGCCCACAGTGCACCGTCATTGCGGGAGTCGGGTACGCCGTCGGACTGCACGAATCGCGTCTCCAGGGCCACGATGCCAACAGCCAGTCGGCGCGCGGTGGAGTCGGCGCGGCAGGTCACGGACGTCCGCAGCACGCCAGCATCGGCCCGCACACCGCGTGTGAGCTCGTCCGCGCGTCGGCGAAGTTCGCCGGCGCCCTCAAACGGCACCAAATGCGTACGGCAGCTTCCTTGGGCGCTCGCGCGAGTCGTTGCCAACCCGATCGTCGCCAGGATTGCCCACAGTGTATTCAGCCGGGTCGCGAGAAGTCGCATCGCGCGTGAAGTTCCACTAGAGTCCTCTCCCAAACAAGCCATGACGCCATCTTGCGAACCGTAGTCTTTGATTTGCGCGACCAATCCCGCACCGGCCTTGGACGAGTGGCGCGCGAGACGGTGGCCGCCTATCGCACCTGCTTTCCGGACGATCCGGTCACCGTGTTGGAGGCGGGCGGTGCCCGCTACTCGTTGCAAGCCCAGCGCGAGTGGCCGGCACTGCGGCGCGCCCACCGCGATGCAACGTGGGTGTGGTTTCACTGGGACGTGCCGTGGTTTGCGATGCCGTCACGCAGTGTGGTGTACGTGCATGATCTCATTCACCTTCGGTACGCCGGCGCCGTCACGCGGTTTGTCGCCCGTCACTGGATCAACCACGCTGTGCGCCGCGCTACGCGTCTCGTGACCGTATCGCACGCGACCGCCGCGCAGCTCGCGAGGCCCGCCACCATCATCCCCAACGGGGTCAGTGCCGACTTTGCAACGCCTTGGCTCCCACGGGACTATCTGTTGGCGGTGGGCGCGGACCGTCCACACAAGAATTTCGCACTCGCGGCGCAGCTGGGATTTCCATGCATCCGCGCCAGCGGTGTGAGCGATGAGGAGTTGGTGCGCCTCTACGCCGGTGCGCGGGTGGTGCTGGTACCGTCGCGCGACGAAGGCTTCGGACTGCCCGTGCTGGAAGCATTCATGAGCGGAGCGCCGGTGGTGGCTAGCGATATTCCGGCGCTCCGCGAGGTGAGCGGTGGACTGGCGACATTGGTGCCGGTTGACGACCTATCGGCTTGGCGCGCGGCCGTTCACGCCGCATGGCACGATGGTGGCGACCCTGAGCCTCGACGTGCGTGGGCGCGCACGTTCACATGGGCGCGGAGCGCAGCAATGCTGCACGACGTCATCGGCGAGGTGGGATAGTGCAAGTTCGTACGGGGCATACAGGTGCCGTGCGGCGGGGT
>JAYUWD010000034.1:0-7626 GCA_043753735.1 Gemmatimonadaceae bacterium | reverse complement strand
CGTTGCCGTCATCGACGCCATCGTTGATTTGCGCGAAGAGTGCGGGCGCATGGCGGGTGAGTGGGTACCAGGGATCTTCCACGCCGTCGGTGGCGAGGAGCAGCGCGCAAATCGGTGCAGCGTCGGTAACGGCCAACGATGCACTCAATCGTTCGACGGCGCCGTCGTCCGGGAGAAAGTGCGTGACCTCACCGGAGAATTCGCCGGAGTCGCCCTGATGCGGCAACAGCGCCGTTCCCGTGGATTGCAACAGCGCGACGGCGCCATCTCCCACCTGCAGCGTCGCAATCTGTGCTCCGTAGGCTGCAGCGATGAGCAGTGTCGTTCGCAGCTCTCGATGCGTGAGTCCCGCAAGTTCAGCGAAACGGCGCATCGCGCGGTTGGCGGCTTCGCCCGCTTGCTGCATCGCGGCGGGCAGCTCGACAGGCGACGCATTCGCGGATTGCAGCGCCTCGCGCAGCGTGTGCGTCGCGGCGTGCGTCGCAATCGCCGAACCCAATCGACTCCACTTCGCCGACCCTGCGCCGTCGGCAACAGCAGCGCACCAACCGCCAGCAAATGTCAGCACCATTCCAGCATCTTCTCGATGCTCGCCGCGGTGCGCATGGAGCCTTCCCCGACGCGATGCGACCAGCAGCGACCACTGGGCCGACGTCGCGCGCGCGCCCAACCTCTCTCCCGGCTCGTGGCGTCCGTCAGGAGCCCGCAATCCGGGGGCGACGAGATTAAGGTGCCCGAGCCACTCGTCGGGGCACCACGGGCCTTCTGGAAGCTTTTCGCTCCACGTCGCACGCAGCGGAGCCGACTCACCCGACGCGGGCGTCGCTTCGGTCGCGACACCGCTCGGCGATTCTGGAGAAGTCACGCGTCAGGGAACGATCGTGATGCCAGGCGGCGGCGGGGGCAGGGTAATGCCGGCTCCATCGCCAAACGCGCCAACCTTCGCACTGGTTTGTTTCACCGACGCCGACACGAAGCGGAAAAACGCCTTGAATGCGTCGGGCGACATGTCCTGCATCTGGATCACACTCTCGGTCACCTGCTTGAGCACCTGCGTATCGGCTTGATCACCACAGGCGACGGCGATGATGTTTGCCGGTCGACGTTCCCGCAGCTGCTGTGCGTACATCGGCCACTCGGTGTCGGTGGGCGCCCCGTCGGAGAGAATGAAAACGAGCGGACGCCAATCCCCTTTGACTTCGGCCGTGGTGCGTACCAGCTCGCGATCAAACACATCGAGCAGCAGGCGCAGTCCATCTCCGAAGTGCGTGTTTCCGCTCGCTGTGAGCTCGGGCGGATTAAACGCGGCGACTTCCGTCAGCGGGACAAGCTGCTGCGCGCTATTGGAGAAGGTGAGGACCGACAAATACGCGCTCTCAATGGCCTGTGGATCGCCCATCAAATCGCGATGCAACTGTCGAATGCCCGACTTCACGGACTCGATGGGCGTGCCCTGCATTGAGCCGGAAACGTCGGCGAGGATGTAGACCGGCAGGCGGCGGGTGGACACGGAAGCTCGGGTCGAAGGAGGTGAATAAGAATGCTTTAGATGCTACGCACGAGCGCCTCCGACGGATCCCGAAACGCACAACCCCGTGACGCCAAAGCGCCACGGGGTACACCGCACGGTAGGCCAGCGGCCCGGTGCGCAGCTTCTGCGGAACGCTGGCCGGTCTAGCGAGTTCCTCCGGCAGGTGCTGTCTGCACACCACCAGTGGCCGGCGATGATGGACCCCTCGCTGACTTCTTGACAGTGGCAGGCATCGCAGCGGCCGAATCCATCCGGGCCTTGCTGCTATCCATTGCTGGTCTGTTAACGCCCTTGAACGGCACGCCATTCCAGTCGGGGCGACCCCAGAGCGCGGGATAGTATTTCACCATCTGCGCGCCATAAAGCGGCTTGTAGTTGCCGTTGTGACAGGTTACGCACTGCGCCTTTGGAGCATCGCCAAGATTTCCCAGACGTACTGCCGGGTACACTGGCTGCAGAGGCGACAGATAACTCGTGTTGACGTCGCGCAGCATGAGAATGCCGTGGTAGGCGCTCACACGCGCTGGCGGGGCCTGTGTCCAGCTGGCGAACTGCCGCGAGTTGTGGCAGTAGGTGCAGTTCACACCCAAGGACTTGGACTGACTGATCATCAGTGCATACGTCCACTCTGTCTGCTTAACCGAGCTGCGATTGCCGGCCCGTGAGGGTGCTATCTGCTGCGACACGACGCGCGCGCCGTCCCGATCGAGATAGTGCCGCAGATAATCCGTCTGGTCTGTATAGAACCAAAGCCCGTTCGGAAGCGGCTTGCCCAGGTGGCACGTGTAGCAGGTGACGCCGGTGTTCTTAACATGCTGTGGATACTGCCCGTTGATGTGTCGCGTCATTTGCAGCATGCGACGGGCGACCAGCTTCGTGTAGATCGGCTTGCCGTTGGGCAGCGTATCCGACCAGAGCGCGGCAACATTGTGGCAGTACGCGCAGTTGCCCGTACCCGCCACCCATGTGCTCATCGCTGTCATGGTGCGCAGGAACTCCGTCGGACTGACGTCGTTCAACACCTGCACATTGCGCCACGGGAGTGGCCCTGGAGGATACTCCCCAGCCGGTGGCAACGGATCAGGAATCTTGACCTGTGCAAAGTTTTTCTTCACGTCGCCACGCGTGTAGTTCTGTTCCATGGCGACACCGCGGTAGCCAACTTGGACCGAATCCGTTCGACGCTCTTCAATGCAGGCGCCAAGCAACAGTAGCAATGCCGGCGATGCTGCGACTACTGTCGCCTGCGCCCGATGACGTAGCGACTTCATGGAGTCCTCCGAGCGCCTGCGGAATCAGGCCTGGCTGGTGCAGTGCCCATGGCAGCAGTGGTGTCCGCAGGCTTTTTGGTGGAGTCAGCGGGGACGGCCATCACGGTGCTGTCGAGCATCATCGGTGCAACGGGTGCCGTGTAGGCCGGGAAGGTGTCGGGTGCTGTGCCCTGATAGCGACCGCGCAACAGCTGCTGCTGCTCCGGAGTCAGCATGTTCTGGGCTGGATAGGTGGAGACCAATCCATGCTTCACGCCCCACAGATACCAGTTGTCGACCACCGTGCCCGTGAGCAGAATGCCGATGCCGCCCGTGAACGTCGTGAGCACGGCAAACCACCAAGCCCAGCGATGGATGGATTCCATTGTCGCGTTGAATCCCATCGTCCAGCGCCAGAACAACATCGAACGTTCTGCTGCCGTACCGCGATCGGTGATCTGTTCGATTTCGCGTTCACCACCCAGGCGAGCGACGGCGAGAATTGTTGCGGCATGCATCGCGAACAATACCGCACTGCCGTACAGAAATACGATCGAGAGCGCGTGGAACGGGTTGTAGTACAGGTTCCCGTAGCGAATAGAAAACGCGGCAGTCCAGTCGAGGTGCGGGAAGATTCCGAAGGGCACCATCTCGCTGAAACTTCCGACAAACAGCGGCTGGAAGAAGAACGAGAGAAACAGGAAGATCGCCGAGGCGAAGGCCCACGGGAGATGCGTGCCCATGTTGAGCGCGCGCGCGCGGCGGTACACACGCACCCACCAGAGCAGAATGCTGATGGTGAGAAAGAAACCGGCCATCAAATACCAACCACCCTGCGCGAGCGGTGGTATGCGCAAGCCGTATTGCGGTGGCGGTGGCTCGAGCGCGAGCCAAGGCAACTGGCGAATGAACTCGATCGGATTCCAGCCCACCGACGCCCACATGTTCAGGCCGATGATCTCGAACGCCGCGAGGCCGAAGAGCAGAGAGAATACGCCGGCAGTGCCGAGGTAGATCGGTCCGAATTGCGCGTCGCCGAATTTGCCGGCGAGGGAGGAAAAGAAACCTTTCCCGAAGCGACCACCCGGCGAACCGGGGATCGGCAGACCGGGTTCTGGGATGGTCCGGACCTGGACGCGTGTAAAGAGGTTCTGATATTCGAGCATGTGAGAACCTGTCCTCAGCGCCAGATCGGAAGATTGAGCCACCAGCCCCACCACTCAGGCCAGCCCTTGGTCCAGAAGGGGCCGGATATCACGATGCAGATCGCACTCCAGATGCTGGCGCTCACCGCGAGGAAGAGGCCGAGCCGATGGATGCCGATCGCGCCGATCGAGTAGCCGAGCAAGTCGCGGAAGAAAACGTTTTCGGTTTCGCTCGTGCCGACCGGAGTGCCTTTTCGGGGATTCGTCACCGAGAGGATCAGCGATCCATGCATCGCGAGTGCGAGGCAATTGGTGAAGAAGAAGGTCACCGCGATCATGTGCGCGGGATTGTAGTGAAAGTGGAGATACTGGTATCCCACGTTCGACACCCAATCAAGGTGCGAAAAAATTCCGTATGGGAAGCCGTGCCCCCACGCGCCCAAGAGCAGCGGACGGATGACAGTCAATGTGAGATAGGCGAAAACAGCGGCGCCGTAGGCCCACGGTATGTGCATCCCCATGCCGAGCTTGCGACTGATCTCGGCTTGCCGCAACGCCCAGCTGCCGAACGCACCGCACGCACATATGGTGATGATTTGCCACAGACCCCCGTCACGCAGCGGCGCGAACCCCAGCCCATACTTGAGATCGGGCGGCGCAATCGAGATCTGCCAGAGGTTCCACGTCGGACCCATCGCTGCTCCCCAGACGCAGAGCAGCGTACCGAGCAGAACAAAAAAGATTGTGGAGACACCAAAAAAGCCCACGTAGAACGGACCGAACCAGAAATCGAAAAGATCTCCGCCAATCAGCGTTCCACCGCGGACTCTGTATTTTCGTTCAAAACTGAGCATCGCCATGGGCGATTTCTCCAAGCGTGCAGACGATGTGGAGGCAGGCGTCGGCCGGGGATGGCACCGCACTGACAGGTGCGAACGCCATCCCGGCGGCGACGCGCGACGTTGTTACCGGCCGGGCGGGAGCGGCGACATTTCTGCCGCTGTTGCCGGAGCCGATGCCCCGACGGGCGCCTGCGCAGCGCTCAACGTGCCATTCTCGATCCACGAGTAACGAACGGAGCTGAGCAGGATAAAGTGAATGACGAACGCGAGCAATCCCAGGAAGCCAGCCAAGGCGACCATGACGCGGCGCGGGTCAAACATCAACCAAATGCGATGCATGATGATCTCCCTTAGCGGGTGGCGGCAGCAGCGGAGGGCGTCGCGTACTTCGCCTTTAGCGTGCCGGGCCAGTTGAGCTGGTTAAACGCAAAGACGTGAATGACGAGCACTGTCCCGACAACGAAAGAGCCGACGACGGACATAATGATTTGGGGATCGAGTCCCACCCAGATGCGATGCATGTAGCGCTCCTTAGTGCGCAGAGGTTAGCGATGACCGGCGGAACTTAAAACCAGGGACGCCAGCTCCACGCGAGCAGGTGCGCGCCAACCGCGATAACCACGAACCCTGCCGTTCCGGCGATGAAGTAGCCGTTGAACCGTCGGGCCTCTTCCTCGGTCATGCCACCATTTCCTTCAGTCATACATCCTCCAGAGAAACCGGTGCTACCGCGCTCATCCCGCGCGGCGGGGATGCCAGGCCCATACTGGGCGCAGCGAAATCAGGTACTATCTGCGGGTGTAAACTTCACCTTACACCTCCCGGCGTCAAGAATTATTTACACTTTTCGACAAACTTTCTTTGACAACCTGCTCATGACAGCCGATTCCACGCGAAAACGGCCGCAAATCGACGATGCACCGCCTTCAGACTGGCCCTTCCGGCCCGCCTCTCGGCTTTTGGACGTCGACGGTATCCGCTGGCACTACCAACAGATGGGCGCGGGGCCGGAGCTGCTGCTCGTTCACGGCACCGGTGGCTCCGTTCACTCTTGGGCGCCCTGCCTCGACGCGCTCGGGGCGGCGTACCATGTAACGGCGATCGACCTGCCGGGGCACGGTTTCACCTTGGTCCCGCCCGAAGTCGACGCACGCCTCGACTGCTTTTCGCTCGAGGGGATGTCGCGACGCGTCGCAGCCCTGCTCAAAGCGATCAACGTTGCTCCGACACTCGTCGCGGGGCACTCGGCCGGCGTATCGGTGTTGCTGCGCATGGTCCTCGACTCCACCATCGCGCCAACCCGCATTGTCGGCTTCAATCCGGCCCTGGTCGCGCCCCCGGACTTCTACGTCGCGCTCATTGCACCAGTACTGGGCGCGATCTTCGAGTCGCGAGCCATTGCCGACAGCGGTGCATGGCTTGCACGCAGTACACGCATCATTCAAACGATGCTGAACAGCACAGGGAGTCAACTCGCCCCCGAGCAGCTGGCTCGATACGAGCTGTTGTGCGCGCGCCCGGAGCATGTGCATGCGGCGCTCGCAATGATGTCCCGGTGGGACCTGCCTCGCCTGGTGCGCGACGCGGCGGCCCTCACCACACCGCTCGACCTGATCGCTGGCGCAAACGATCGATGGGTGCCGTACGCAGCGCTGCAAAAAAGCGTCGCCCGCATTCCGCGAGCGACGCTTCGAGCTGTTGATCGAGCGGGGCACCTGTTGCTCGAGGAGCGGCCGGACGAAGTGGTGCGTGCGCTTGTGGGCCGCGTCTGAGCAGGCGCGAAATCATCAACCGACGCGTCAGTCAGTTGCCGGTTGCTCACCCCGCAATCATGCCGTCGCACCCTGCAACCCACGACGCGACGCGAGCACATGATCGCGCGTGACGATGGCATCGCCCAGATCGCGCGCGTCCTTTTCAGCAAGGTCGCGGAGCCGTTTCGCGGCAGAGATGCGAATGAGCACCGGATACGCATCGACGGTTTCGTCGAGCGTCGCCTTCGCCTCGTCATCCCACGGCAGCTCCTTGTGCAAGCGCGACGGCGTCGCGTCGATCTTGTCCATGTCCGTGCCCAACGGCAGGATGTGGAAGAGCATGTCGAACAGAGCGTTGCACACTTCCTGCACAAGATACGTCGCGCCACTGTAACCCATGAACGGCGTGCCGGTGTGGCGCCGAATGATGGCGCCCGGAAAGCTTGCCGGGATGTACATCGAACGCGCGCCCATCTCCGCGAGATACATCCGCTCGTTGTAGCTGCCGAACATGATCAGCGGCGGCGTCGCCTTGATGGCGGCGCGCACCGCTGCGTTATCTGGCTTGACCCCTGGACGACGCGAGAATGCGAAAGCGCAGGGCAGTCCCATCTCGGTTTCGAGAAAGTTCTTGACACCGCGCGCATACGTTTCATTGGCCACGATTGCAAAGCTGGCCGTACCAAAAAAATCCTGTGTCACGCTGCGCCAGAGATCCCACAACGGTTTGATCGTGGTGTGCTTCTCTTTCTGGATGAACGGCTCGGGATCGAGACCAAGCATCTCGCCGAGTGTCCGCAAGAACTTCGTCGTGCTGTGCAGCCCGATCGGCGCTTGCAGATACGGACGGTCGAGCGCTTCGCACAACATGCGCCCGAATTCGCGATACATGCAGACGTTGACATCGGCGTCCACCAAACGCGGCACATTCTCGAGATGACTGCCGAGTGGGAAGACCATGTTCACTTCAGCACCGATGCCTTCCACGAGTCGACGAATCTCCGCGAGATCGCTCGGGGAATTGAAGTAGCCGTAGATCGTGCCGACAATGTTCACGCGAGGCTTGTCGCCTTCCTTTTTTTCTCGACGCTTGGGGGCAATCCC
>JAYUWD010000033.1:0-2473 GCA_043753735.1 Gemmatimonadaceae bacterium | reverse complement strand
TAACGCGCACATTCCCGAATGTAGGCGTATTTACCTACAAGTGCCGGCTGCATCCGGGGATGGACGGAACGATTATCGTTTCGCCCTGACGCCTGACGCAATGAATCACGCTTGAGCTTCACCAAACAAGAAAAGGGACCCTCCGTGGGTCCCCTTTCTTGTACTGCTACAACAACGCAGCGCTCAGGGCTTCGTCACGCCGCGAATTCTGGGTGTAAAACCTGGGAAAACAACGCCGATGTTCGGATTGCCCAGTCGGTTCTGCACAACTTCCGCGAGAATGTCGCGGTGGTCGAGCGTGACGCGAAGATCCTGTCCGTTCTCGAGATTCTCGCGCGCCAGTCCGGGCCAGCCGTTTGTGAGCACTTTGCCACCGGCAATCTTCTTGCCCATCGCAAAGGCGACGTTGCCGCGACCGTGGTCCGTGCCGCGATTGCCATTCTCTCGCGCGTTGCGACCAAACTCGGACACGACGACCACGGTCACGCCGTACGACGTCGAACCCTGAATCACGTCGGCATAGAATGCAGCCAGAGTGCTCGAAAGTTCGAGCATCTTGCCGTGCATGTACCCCCCGTCGAGTGTCGCGATCGGGCCCGCAGCCGCATGCGTGTCCCATCCACCGTTGAATGCGTGAACCGCCTCAACACCAACGTCAGCTTTGATCAGTGCGGCGGCAGACCTGAGCGCATTCCCGAACCCTGTGTTCGGATAGACCGCACCGTTCGCCGGCGCATAGCCGACGAAATTGATGAGCTGAAGCAGCGACATCGTGTTGGTAGTGTCGAGCGCATTTGCACTTACCGGGTCGGTAGCCGAACCGTAGTTCGTGCCGAGCCATTGCGAGCGAGCAACACCGGTCGCGTTGCTGCCGCCAATTGCCGCGTTGGCGGGATTCGGCACTGGCAACGTTTTAGGAGCACCAGCGAGCGTCTGCGGCATGCCGGTCGTGAGGCCGAGCGCGCGCAACGGCGCATTGGTGCGCATGGGTGTTGACGTCGCGAGGTGCCGACCAAGCCAGCCCGAGGTGACGCTCGGATCGGCCGGCTTACCAACTTCCATGTAGCGCTGTGCATCGAAATGCGAACGCGACGTGTTCACGGATCCCGTCGCATGGGCGACAAGCAGATCACCCTCCGTGTAAGCAGGCATCAGCGGCGTCATGCCAGGTGCAAAGCCAAAAAAGTTGTCGAGCGCCGTAAGCTTTGCACCATTGCCCGCTGCATCCGGGCGCGGGATCGCGATGTTCGGTCGGCCCGTGTAGTAATCCGGATCGCCGAAGGGCGCGACCAGCGACATGCCGTCAACACCACCACTCAAAAAGATCGAGATGATGATATCTCGGCTCGAGGATGACGTCTGCGCCAGCACCACACTTGGCAGCCATGTCGGTACGAGGGCGGCAAATCCAACTCCGGCCGCTGTCATCAAAAAATCGCGACGGGCGAGCTGATGGTACTCGGTGCAAGCGTTATCGAAATGTTCGTCAGTCATGCGTGCCACCCGTAGAACGGTGATGAGACTCGAGCGGTCGACATCAGAACCACTGAAATTGCGCGGCGCTCCCTGCGAGCGACAACGTTTCACGGACACGCGCGTCGTTGTACGTGCCGGCTTTCAAGTATGTGAGCAGCTGCGTCTTGAGCATCGTGGGCAGCTCACCGCCAAACATGCGCGTTCCGATTTGCGCCACTACACCATCTGCGGTGTCGGGCGTGCGGAACGGCGTTGTATCGATGCGGGTCTGCGTCGCCAGATTGCGGTTGGCCATGTCGGCCATGAAGCTCCAGCGGCCAAGTACGAGTCCACTCCACCAATCGACGCGATCGGGATAACCGTTCGGCTGTTCCCACAAGAACATTGGCTGACCCATCTGATCCGCGCGCTGACGCGCGGAGCGAATGATCGCGACCTGCGCACCCATTCCGCGCAACGCGGATGCAGCGAGATGGAACGGGCGCTTGTATTTGGCCGGTGACGCCATGAGGTTCGTCGCAGACACGATCGTTCGAATCATCGTCCCGATGTCGCCATCCGACGAGATGTACGCGGCCGCTGTTGCGTCCACTACCGCTTGCGGTGGCGTGTACGAGAGCAACCAGCGCGACATCTTGAGCGCGATATACTTGGCGGTGTTCGGATGATCGACCAGCATCTGAATCGCAGTTTCGCCCTCCGCCATCTGCGTCGCGGCGGCCGTCGTGTTGGGCGTCGCGGGAAAGGCTCGGCCGAGGAACATTTTCGCACCGCGGTCGTGCATGTTCGGGTTGAACGTGAAGTTGCCGGGACCTGCCGTCGTCCAGCCAGTCAGAATGCGAGAGAGCTCCGCAACGTCTGCCTGCGTGTAGCCAGCGTCCACGCCAAGCGTGTGGAGCTCCATGATCTCGCGCGCGTAGTTCTGATTTGGTGTTGGCGTCTGACTACGGTTCTGGTCGAGGTAGACCAGCATGGCACCACTCTTCGACGTCGCCTT
>JAYUWD010000032.1:0-7644 GCA_043753735.1 Gemmatimonadaceae bacterium | reverse complement strand
GTCCCACCATGTTGCGTGTGAGCGCTCCCGTTGCCGAGGCTCCCCTGCATCAGACGATCGAAGCCCGTGGCGATTACAGTTACGCGGATCTCTCCCATCATGGCTGGCTCGTGCACCGCACCAAAGATGATTTCCGCCTCCTCGCCCACCGCATCGTGTACGATGTCGTTGATCTGGTGCACTTCGCCAAGCGTGAGGTCTTCGCCGCCTGTGATGTTGACCAAGACGCCCGTCGCGCCGGAGATCGAGACGTTGTCGAGCAGCGGCGATGCGATGGCCTGCTGGGCGGCTTCCATTGCGCGGTTCTCGCCGCGACCGATACCCGTGCCCATAAGCGCCGACCCACCGTTCTGCATCACCGTGCGCACGTCGGCAAAGTCGACGTTCACCAGCCCCGTCTCGCTAATGAGGACCGAGATGCCTTGCGTGGCATGCAGCAGGACTTCGTCGGCTTTCTTGAGCGCCTCGTGAAACGGAATACCTTTGCCAACAACCGCCAGCAGGCGCTCGTTTGGCACGATGATCATCGTGTCGACGTGCTTGCGCATTTCGGCGATCCCTTCTTCCGCTTGCCGCATGCGCTTCCGTCCTTCGAACAGGAACGGACGCGTCACGATGCCGACGGTAAGTGCACCGGCTTCGCGCGCAAGCTGACAGATGACCGGAGCCGCGCCAGTGCCGGTCCCGCCGCCCATGCCACAGGTGACGAAGACCAGATCGGCGTTGCCTAGCACGCGCTTGGCATCCTCGCGATTTTCCTCGATCGCCTGGCGACCGATCTCCGGCCGCGCGCCCGCGCCCAGTCCGCGCGTAAGTTTTTTGCCGATCTGGATCTTGACGTCGGCCTTGGAATTCATGAGCGCCTGCGCGTCGGTGTTCACCGAAATGAACTCTACGCCCTCGAGGTGCTCCTCGATCATGCGATTGACGGCGTTGCCGCCGCCGCCGCCGACACCCACCACCTTCATGCGGGCGTTCTGCGTGGCGCTCTCTTCGAACTCGAAGGTCATTCGGGGTAGCTCCATACGGGCTTCGGCAAGGCGCAGGGTGGGTGGCGCAACGTCACGTTTGCGGACAACGCATGCAGTCGTAACGGCCAGTGCTGAGCAGACGCGAGCATCGCCAACATCGACGATCCGCGAAAACGATTCGCTACAACGATCCGTGTGTCACGCGTTGTTGAAAGAGCGGAGATTCAACAAGCCTAGAATACACGTTCGATCGATCAACGCAACCCGTATGATGTGACGGTGTTGGCGCAAAAGATCACAGCTGGAAAGTAGTCGCCCCGTCAACGGTTGTTATCCACATCTCGCAACAAAAACACAGGCTGTGATATGGACATAGCTTGAACAGCGGGTCTCACACAAACAAAAGCGCATTGCGGCTCGCGCGATGCGCCTCCCAGACTCGCCAAGCTCAGATTACGTCCTAAAAGAATTCCTGCAGCCAGGTTTTCACCCGCGACGTGAGTTTGTCGACGCCACCAGAGCTCGACGCCCGACGCGACGCCATGCCGGAGCCGGTGAGACGCGATGCGCCGTAGACCGCCAGGCCAACTACGGTTGCATAGCTCGGATGGCCCACCGTTTCGACGAGCCCGCCGAGCTTGTCGCCCGGCACGCCGACGCGCACGCCGACGCCAAAGACATCAGCCGCCAGATCGCTCACCCCTTCAAGTGCGGCGCCGCCTCCCGTCAGCACGATCCCCGCATTCAGCTTCCCCGCGTAGCCGACGGTCTGCACTTCGCGTTGCACCTTGTCGAAGATTTCGTCCATTCGCTGATGGATAATGTGCGCCATCAACTCACGCGAGAGATGCCGTTCGGCGTGTGCGGCCGTCGCCGGGAGCGCAATCAGTTGATCGGCGGTGACCAACGGCTCGTACGCGCATCCATATGCTTCCTTGAGCTGCTCGGCATCGTTCTGCGTAACGCCAAGCCCTTGCACCAGATCGCTGGTTACGGTGTTGCCACCGTACGGCATCGTGCCAAGATGACGAATCTTCCCTTCGTGGAACACGGCAAGATCAGTGGTACCTGCGCCGAGTTCGACGAGGGCGACGCCCAGTTCCTTCTCCTCCTCGGTGAGCACCGCCCATGCGCTCGCCAGCGGCTCGAGCACCAGTTCGCGCACCTTGAAGCCGGCGCGCTCGACACTCTTGCGCAGGTTCATGGCCGGCGAGCTGCCGATGGTGATGAGGTACATCTCGGTCTCGAGACGTGTCCCGATCATGCCGACAGGGTCGCGAATTCCTTCCGCGCGATCGACGCGGTACTCCTGCGAGATCGCATGCAGCAGTTCGCGGTCTTGCGGAATCGCCATCGCGCGGGCGACGTCATTCACCCGTTCGACATCGGGGCGAGTGATTTCTGGACCGCTGATTGCGACAACGCCCGACGAGCACATCGCGCGGACATGCTCGCCCGCGATGCCGACATACAGCGAATCGGGGACCACGCCCGCAACGAGAGTTGCTTCTTCGACCGCTTTGCGGATGGAGCGCGTAGCCTCTTCGATATCCGAAACGACGCCGCGCCGCAGCCCCTGCGTCCGCGTGCGTCCGACACCGATGATGCGCAACATCGGCGCGCGGGGCAGCTCACCATGCACCGTGGCAATCACGGCGGTGGTGTGCGAAGTCCCGATATCAAGAGCGGCAACGATTGGTTCGGAAGTCATGGCTGTCTGGCAATCACCTGGTCTCGGAAGCGGAGATCGAACTCCACCGCGCGCAGATGATTCCGCGCGAGATCCGCTTCCACCGGTAATATGTCTCGGAAGCGCGCTACGGACACGTCGCTTCGCGTCCGAACACGAAGCCCCGGCCCCAGAACGAACTGCATTTCCTCGGCCCCCACACGTTTGGCCTCCGTCACACGCCCAAAGAGCGCTGGCGCGTGCAACCGCATCCCGTCCAGCAGTTGCAGAAGGGCGCTGTCGGCGCTTGACACCAACGGGACATCGAGTGGCACCCGAGTCGGATCTATCGGGAGTTCGTGTCCCGTCACATCTGTCGGTCGGAGCACACCGGATATCGGCGTCAATGCGATTGGCTCCCGCTCGACAATGTGCACAACGAGCGTGCCCGGGAGTCTCCGCTCAACCTGTGCGCCTGCCACCATGGGGTGCGTGCGCACACGTGCGGCGAGGGGTGGAAGCGATTGCCACACCGATTGCGTCGTATCCACACCGATCACGCTCACGAGTTCGCCCGTTTTTGCGTACCGGACGCCTTCGAATTCGAGACGCCGCACATGAAAATAGTCGAGTCGAGACAGCGCGAGCGGTCCCCACCACGGACTCCCGACAAGCAGCGCCGAGCAGAGGATAAAAACGACCGCGCGCAAGATGCGCAGCCATGCAGGGCGCGATGCGCGGCGGCTGTCGCTACCCGCAGTCCAAAAGGTGCCGCCTCGGTCTGTGCCTGACGAGGACGACATCGTCCTACTGCCGCCCGCAATCGTAGCGGCGGCCGTCACGCGACACTCACTGCTGCTTCCCAAGTCGCGCGCGCGGCGCCAGCGCATTCATGCCGATGTGTGCAACGTCGCCGAGAGCGCCGCAAGCAATTCAGGACCAGTGCGCGTGATGTCACCGGCACCCATCGTGATCACGACATCGCCGGCGCGCACGAATAACGCCAGTGCGCGCGCAACGTCCGTGCGCGGGCCGTGCCATCGAACAACAGCGCTATCGATCCGTTCGCCGATGAGCGCCGACGTGACACCGGGTTCGGGTGTTTCGCGCGCGCCGTAGATGTCACAGAGAAACAGCACATCGGCGGCGCCTAGTGCGACCGCAAATTCGTGCTGCAGGTCGCGCGTGCGGGAGTAGAGATGCGGCTGGAACGCGAGCACGAGCCGGCGATCGGGATACGCGTGACGTGCCGCCGCGAGCGTCGCTTCAACCTCGGTCGGGTGGTGCGCATAGTCGTCAACCACATCAACCCCGGCCGCGCTGCCCAGTTGCTGAAAGCGCCGTTCGACACCGCGAAACGTCGCAAGTCCTGGTGCCATTTCGGGGACGGTCACGCCGAGTGCGAGCCCCGCACCGATCGCGGCCAGCGCATTGCGCACGTTATGAAGACCGGGAACGCTGAGCTGTATTGAGCCGAGCATTTCGTCGTCGAAGCGAACCATGAAGCGAGCGCCGTCGGTGTTCAGCACCAGCGAATCGGCAACGAGTCGCGCGTCAGACGCACCCGCCGATGGTGTGGCACCGGGCAGCGTCGCGGAGTAGGCGATCACTTCGCTGCTGCTCCGGATCCGCACCGCCATCGCGCCGGCATCGTCTGCGCACCGTACGACGACTCGCGCCGGTAAGATGAACAGTTCGAACGCGTCTGTTATGTCTTCGAGATCACGATAAATGTCGAGATGATCCGCTTCGACATTGAGCACGACTGCAACGTCTGGCGACAGGGCGAGGAAGGAGCGGTCATACTCGTCGGACTCGACGACGTACGTGTCGCTGCCCAGCCGAAGATTCCCGCCCCAGTGCCCGACGCGACCACCAACCACACCCGTCGGATCGCGCCCCGCCGCGGCAAGAGCTTCCGTGGTCATCACCGTCGTGGTTGTCTTGCCGTGAGTTCCACTTATGCCCACCAGTGTTCCACCTTCCACGGCCTCGGCGAGCGCTTCGGCGCGACGAACCAGCGGGACTCCAAGCTCGCGCGCAGCCTGCATTTCGGGGTGCGTGGCTGGAATCGCGGACGAGTACACAACCGCACGCGCATACTGCACCAGCGACGCATCGTGGGGCTGTACAGTAATTCCGAGTCGAGCGAGATCTGGCGCACCACCAGGATTGGCGTCGGTACCAGTGATGCTCACGCCGCGCCGCGCAAGAAGTTCAGCGAGCGCGCTCATGCCAGCGCCAGCGATGCCGATAAAGTGTACTGGGCGCGGATCGGCCGGATTCACGAGTGTCATGTGAGGCGGAATATGACGGGATACTCGCCCCGTCTCAACTGATTACACGTTGGCTCAGCCGGAACGCAGCATCTGAAGGAGCGCGCACGCAATTTCCGCGGCGGCGGTCGGGCGCCCCCGTTGCGTCAGCGCCTTGCGCATCGCCGCAAGATGATCCGGACGAGACAACAGCGCGCGAACGGTTGCATCAAGGCTCTCCGCCGAAAGCTCCGCCTGCGGCAGAAGCACGGCGCCGCCAGCGCCAGCGATTGCACGCGCATTCTGCGCCTGATGATCCTGCGCTGCCGTTGGCAAGGGCACGAGCACCGATGGAATGCCCCACGCACACAATTCGGCGATCGTCATTGCACCCGCGCGGGTCACCGCGAGATCGGCAGCCGCATACGCCTCCGCGATGGGCGCGAGATAGGCGCGAACGCGTACGAGTCCCGAGTCGCGATCGAGGTACGCGGCGGCCTGATTGCGTCCAGTGCCCCAAATGATCGCGACGCCGTCGGGCAAGCCATTTGTGCACCACCCAGCCACAGCGTCGTTGAGCGCACGCGCACCCTGACTGCCGCCGGTGACCAGGACCACGGATGCATCGATCGGAAAACCCCACTTCTCTCGCGCCTGCGCCCGAGTGATTGGCGGCACCGGTGGGGGCGCAATGGGATTACCGAGCGCGAGGACCTGCGTGTTGATCCCTGCCTTGAAGTAAATGGCGGCTTCCGGGAAGCCGAGGTAGATCGCGGCAGCGCTGCCGGCAAAGGCGCGCGTTGTCAGCCCGGGGTAGCTGTTCGATTCGTGCAACACCGTCGGCACGCCGTGCATCCGTGCCCACGCCAGCGCAACGCCCGATGCATAGCCGCCAGTTGCGACGACGAGCTGCGGTGAATCTTTTGCCGCGAGTTTGCTGATCTCGCGCCAAGCGCCTGCCGCGCCGAACAGTGTTCGCCAATTGTTCCACGGCGTTCGACGATAGAGCGGATGCAGATTCAACAACGTGAACGGAAATTCCGTCGTCGGCAGAATGTCTTTTTCGATACCGCGCTGGGCCCCGATGAAGAACGGTGCAACCTCGGGGGCGATCTGTACCAGCGCACGCGCAATCGCCAGCCCCGGATAGAGGTGTCCACCGGTACCGCCGCCAGCAAAGAAAACTCGCATTCGCGCCGCGCCTACAGTGGCGCCGATGTCAACGGGTCGGTCGCGTTCTCGCCGTACACGCGCTCTCGCGAGCTGCCGATGTTTACCAGAATTCCCGTCATCACCAACGTCAGGACGAGATTCGATCGGCCGTAGGAGACAAACGGCAACGTGAGTCCGGTGTTCGGCAATAACGCGATCACGACGCCGATGTGCGTGAATGCCGTCAGCACGGTCGTGAAAGTGAGCCCCACCGCGAGCAACGAGGTGAATGGCGTTCGAGCTTGACGTGCGATGCGAAAGCCGATCCAGCCGTACATCGCGAACGCTAGTGTCAGCGTGGAGAGTCCGACGAAGCCCAGCTCTTCCCCGACGATCGAACCGATAAAGTCGTTGTACGCGAGCGGCAGCCATCCACGCTGCTGATTCCCCTCTCCGTAACCGACACCGAGCAGTCCACCGGATCCCACCGCAATCAACGACTGACGCTGTTGCCCCGACACGTTCGATTGCGCCCCACCCGAGACGTCGGTCTGCTCCTTCTCGACGAAGCTTTTCCAGCGCGCACTCGCGTACTTGCTCTGCCCCATTTCGTGGAGGAGCAACGGAATGGCAAGCGCGCCGAGAAAGACGAAATGTGCAACGCGAGCCCCACCGACAAAGAGCAGCACGCCGGTAAGCACGCAGTAGGTGAGGGCAACGGAGTAGTCCGGTTCACGAATTGCCATCACGCACAACGCGCCGATCACGACGATGAATGGCAGCAATCCCTTACCCAGTCTACGCACGGCATCGCCCTTCTTGACGAGCAACATCGGCACCCAGACAAGCACGGCAAACTTCGCCAGCTCCGACGGTTGCAACGATCCACCAAAGAGAAACCGACGCGAGCCATCCTTCGGCTTCACGATCCATTCGGTGCCGGGGACAGCAGTCAGCAGCATGAGAAAAAGACTGATCGCCATGATGGGCCACGCGAGTTTGCGCCACAGCTCCGCGTCGACCTTGGCCGCGACGGCAAACAACAGCACACCAAGTACCACGCCGGTCGCCTGTGCGTACGCAAACGTGTACATGCGCTGCGTCACGAATGCACTGGCACTGAGCAGCACCGCCAAGCCGAACGCCACCAGCACCGAGGTCACCAGCACAAGCGCGCGGGCTTCAACGCCCATCCTCCATCGTTCGCGTGGCGCGTTCGTTGCACTCGCGCGTGACTCCGTCCTGTGCGGCGCGAACGGCATACCGTTGGCCGGACGAACGGTTGTCATGAACTCTCCCGCGCGAGGCGCGCGAAGGTGCTGCCGCGTTCTTCGTAGTTGGCGAACATGTCGTAGCTCGAGCACGCGGGTGACAGCAGTATCGTGTCCCCGGCGATCGCGAGTGCGCGAGCACGCGAAACGACTTGTTCAAACGTTGCATCGGCGAACGACTCGACAGTCAAACGCCCCGAGAGTGGTGCGGAGAGATCGTGCACGATGCGCGGCGCCGCTTCACCAAATGCCAGCACTGACTTGGCGATGCGCAGCAGTTCGGCAATGAGCGAGCTGTACGGCTCGCCCTTGTGTCGTCCGCCCAA
>JAYUWD010000031.1:0-2478 GCA_043753735.1 Gemmatimonadaceae bacterium | reverse complement strand
GACGTGATCGCTTCCGTCACCACCGGACGTGCATCCGCGGCTGGCTGAAACGCCGACGGACGCACCGACACGATGGCCGGCGCCGTACCTAACGCGAGCGTTACAATCACCTTGCCGTTGTTGATCGGATGCTGCGCAACGATCGTGCTTCCATCAAGCACAAAACCCGTCGCATCACTGATGAGGCCAGTGCCAAGCTTCGCCGCAACACGCGGCGACAGATCACGACCCTGCGCGGTGGCGCTGAACAAGCCATACGCATACGTACCACTGCCAAGCTTTTGCGCGAGTGTCGCAGCAAGGGCCTCGGGGTTGTACTGCGCAAAGCCCGCGTGCTCCAGCACAAGCACACTGTCAGCGCCGTGCTCGGCGAGTGCACCAGACTTGCTCCCAATGCCGGCATCACCCGCAACAACCGCGTGCACGCTACCGCCGCCCGACAGTTCGGCGAGCTTGCGCGCCGCTGTCACCGCTTCCAATGCAACCTTGCGCAGTTCACCACCGCGCGTCTCTGCAAATACAAGAACGTTGGCCATGATTCAGAGCACCTTCGCTTCGGTTTGAAGCAGTCGGACAAGTTCAGGAACGGCAGCAGCACTATCGCCCAGAATGCGACCAGCGGCGCGTTCGGCAGGGAGCTCCATCTTGCGGACGGAAACGTTGACGGGGCCAAGCTGCGCCGGCTTCACGTCAAGCGGCTTCTTTTTTGCGGCCATGATGCCCTTGAGCGACGGAAGCCGTTCCTTGTTCAGACCGTCGTCGATCGTAAGCAGCGCGGGCAGTGGGAACTCCACGACTTCGATCGCGCCATCAAGCGCGCGTTCGGCTGTACCACGCCCGCCAGCGATGTCGAGCTTGAACACATTCGTCACGCACGGCAGATCAAGTATTTCGGCGACCATCGGCCCCGTCATCTGATTCATCGTGTCGATCGAAATACGACCGAACAACACGAGATCGTAGCCACCATCCTTGATTTCTGCGGCGAGCGCACGCGCGACCGCGAGCCCGTCATGCGTGGGCGCGTCGCTTTTGAGCAATACGCCCTTGTCGGCGCCCATCGCGAGTGTCTTGCGGATCTGTTCCTGCGCCGCGTCGAGCCCAAGCGAAATCACGGTAATCTCGCCGGCACCTGCTTTTTCCTTCAACTGCAGCGCGGCTTCCACCGCCCAAAGGTCGAAATCGTTGACGTCGTACTTGAGTCCCGTTTCATCAACACGAGTGCCGTCAGCAGCGATGACAAACTTCACTTCCATCACCGGGACGCGCTTGATACACACGGCAATCTTCACCGCGGTCGCTCCGTCAGAAAGGCCAGAAAAATAGTGGGTAATACTTGAAGCTAGACCCCCGGCATGACTCGGGCAATGTGACGCCAGCGTCGGGTTTTGCGCCCGGCGCTATACTTTGCACATGACGCCGCGCCACTCGCACCTTTCGCCCCTTTTCCGTCGGGGAGTTGCACTCGCCAGCCTGCTCATGGCCGCTGGCGCACCGTCTGCATCACGCGCCCAAGATGCGCCCGCCGCGACAGCACGCGCCCCCGTCACCGGCCCCAAGTCCCCGGTCCCCTTCTCGCTCTACATATCGAGCGAATCCGGGGACATAGTCTCCCGCATTCGTGTCGACTCCACGGGCTGGCGCGTCGTGCGTACCATTCCCGTCGGTCTCCTCCCCACGGAGATCGCCGGTCCGCACAATGTGGCCGTCTCACCGGACGGCCGGAGCTGGTACGTCTCGATCTCGCACGGCAAGCCATGGGGCAGCGTCTGGCGTTTCGACGCCGAGTCGGACACGCTGATCGGCCGCGCGACAGTCGGCCTGTTTCCGACGACGATCGGCCTCTCGCCCGACGGAAAGTGGGCCTACGTTCCGGACTCGGACTTTCACGGCGATCGCGGTGGCAGGAACACGGTATCGGTCATTTTCACACCAACGATGCGCACGGTGCAGAAGGTGCCGACGTGCGACATGCCGCATGGGTCGCGATGGAATCACGCCGGCAGTCGCGTCTATATCGCGTGCATGATGTCTGACGAACTCCTTACCATGGATCCTGGTGCGATGTCGATAACGCAACGGGTCGCACTCGGCAGCGGCACCACCATGAGCATGACCGAGCATCAAAGCATGGAAGCGAAGCAGGATTCGTTGCTTGCGCGCGGCGATACGGCGGCGGCACGCGCGGCGGCACAGTCACACACGATGCCAATGAATGCCGGTCATGACATGAGTGTGATGACCGCAACAAAACCGGCCGCAAAGAAGGCGGGCGCCGCGAGCAGTACCATGGCTGGCCAGGACCCGGATTGTCTGACGACCTATGTGAGTGTCTCGCCCGACGATCGTGTGATTTACCTCGTCTGCAATCACTCCAACGAGGTGCAGGAACGCGATGCGAACACGTTGGCGCTGCTGCGACGCACGCCGACCGGGATTGGAGCGTACAATGTCGAACCATCACCCAATGGCGCGCTG
>JAYUWD010000030.1:0-7653 GCA_043753735.1 Gemmatimonadaceae bacterium | reverse complement strand
GGTGCCTTTTTCCATCGCGACCGAGAAGGCGTACCGGAACGGGGTCTCGTTCTCGTCCCAGGCATTGTGCAGGTAGACGCGCAGACCGTCGCCATAGGACCAGACGGCGTCTACTGCCGTGGGAAGATCGCCCGCGAAGATGCCGTTTGCCTCGATACTGTCCGGCTTGCCGAAGAACCAGAGCGCGGCATCCACATCATGGACGTGCATGTCCAGCAGTGATCCACCGCTTCGTTCGGCGATCCGAAGCCAGTCCTGGTAGCTCCACTTGGGCGTGCCGCTGGCGCGATGGAAGCGGGCATACACGGCCTTGCCGTACTCGCCGCTTGCGATCACCTTCTGCGCCTCGACATAGTGCGGCCAGTAGCGCAGGCAGTGCGCGATCATTAACTGCTTACCGGTCTCCTGTACCGCGGCTTCCATCTGGGCGCACTCCGCCGATGTCCGCGCCATCGGCTTTTCGCAGAGCACATGCTTGCCCGCCAGCGCGGCACGCATCGACCACGGCACGTGCAGATGATTCGGCAGCGGGTTGTAGACGGCGTCGATATCCGGATCGGCGAGTAGTTCCTCATAGGAACCATACGCACGAGGAATATTCATGTCGTCTGCGGCACGCTGCGCCGTCGCAAGATCGCGCGATGCAATCGCCAGCAGCTGCGAACGTGCGCTCTGTCGCAGCGCGGGAATCATGCGAGTGCGTGCGATGTTGGCCGCGCCGAGTATTCCCCACCGCACCGGTTTGATGAGGCCTTCCGTCTCTGGCTGCGACGTCACGATCCGACTCCTTTGTAATTTCATCATGGCCCGCGGCGTTCGCTCGGCGACCGTCGGCATCCCTCTGAAACTTAGGTCCCGACGCGTCAGTAGTCCGGGGAACGACTTGTTCAAACCTTTCGTTGCCCACGGTTGTCACAGTCCTTGGCACCGTCCGTCGATGCACCCCGCCGCGACCTCCACTTCTGCGCACCGGTCAAATGCGTCACGTGAAACTTGCTGTCCGCATGCTGCTCAAGACCCCGCTGGTGACCGCGGTTGCCGTCATCTCGCTCGCTCTCGGTATCGGTGCAAATGCTGCGATCTACTCGCTTTTTGATCAGATGTTGCTGCGCCCACTCCCGGTACCCGAGCCAACGCGCCTCGTGAATCTGGGCGCGCCGGGGCCCAAGCCCGGCTCGACGCAATGCTCGCAGGCCGGTGATTGCGAGCAGGTCTTCAGCTACCCGATGTTTCGCGATCTCGAACGCGCGCAGACAGTGTTCACGGGAATCGCGGCGCACAAGAGCTTTGGTGCCAATATCGCGGTCCGCAATGAACCGATGACAGGGCAAGGGTTGCTCGTCTCCGGATCGTACTTCAGCACCTTGCGGTTGAATCCGGCGATTGGCCGATTGCTCACGGTCGACGACGACAAGGTCACAGGCGCGCACTACGTGGCCGTGATCTCCTATGATTTCTGGCAGGAGAAATTCGGCGGCGACCCAAACGTTGTCGGCCAATCGCTGCTGATGAACGGTTCAACATTCAATATCGTGGGTGTTGCACCTCGGGGCTTTGACGGCACCACGCTGGGCTCGCGTCCGATAGTGTACGCACCGATCACGATGCGCACGGCGCTCTCGCGGAGTTTCGGCGATTACGAAAAGCGAAGCAGTTATTGGGTGTATCTGTTTGCGCGTCTCAAGCCAGACGTGTCGATCGAGCAAGCACGTGTTGCCATGAACGGTGTGTATCACCCGATCATCACTGACGTTGAAGCAGCGTTGCAGAAGGAAATGAGCGACCAGACGATGACGCGGTTCCGGGCGCGGTCCGTCACAGTCGTAGCTGGCCGACAGGGGCAGAGTAGGGTCCCGAAAGAAGCGAAGATCCCGCTGTTGATGCTCTTTTCCGTGACCGGTGTGGTGCTGCTGATTGCCTGCGCCAACATCGCCAATCTTTTGTTGGCGCGCGGCGCGAGTCGCGCCATGGAAATGGGGGTGCGGCTCGCACTCGGAGCGACGCGCGCGCAGCTGATGACGCAACTGCTGACCGAGTCGGTGATTCTTTCGCTGGCCGGAGGTGTCGCGAGCTTATTGGTCGCACAGTGGACGCTGGCGTCGATTGCCTCGCTCATGCCGAGTGAGGCTGCGGCAACCCTGCACTTCGAACTGCAGCCGTCAGTCGTACTTTTCTCGGCGCTGCTGGCAGTCCTGACCGGTCTGCTCTTTGGCATGTTCCCGGCGCTCCACAGCACGCGCTCCGATTTGATCACGGTGATTCGTGCCGGCGCCGGGCAGATAACGGGTGGACGGGCAGCTGCGCGCTTCCGCAGCTCGCTTGTGACCGTGCAGATCGCGCTATCGATGGCGCTTTTGATCGCCGCAGGGCTTTTCCTCAAGAGCCTCAACAACATCAGCCGCGTCGACCTCGGATTGAAGCTCGACAACGTGATGACATTCTTTGTTTCACCTGGGCGGAACGGCTACGACAGTACGCGCACGGCCGTGCTGCTCAATCGCACGGAAGAGCTGATGGCGGCAGTTCCGGGCGTGACCGGAGTAACGTCGTCGCTCGTACCCATTTTGTCGGGGGACGACTGGGGGACGGACGTCCGCGTACAGGGATTTCAGTCTGGTCCCGACATCGACAGCAATTCGCGCCTCAACAAGATCGGCGTGGACTACTTCAAGACGCTTGGCGTTCCAATGCTCGCCGGACGCGAGTTCACACTTTCGGATCAGCGCGGTGCGACGCGTGTGGCGATCGTGAACGAAGCGTTCGCGAAGAAATTCCACATGGGGAAGGATGTGGTTGGAAAGTTCATGGGTGAGAATGGCAACGATTCATTGAACATTCAGATTGTCGGCCTGGTGAAGGACGCGAAGTACAGCGAAGTCAAGGAAGTGGTTCCGCCGTTGTTCTTTACCCCTTGGCGTCAGGACGCGGGTACCAGTTCGATGGTGTTCTATGTGCGTTCGTCGTTGCCGCCGGAACAGATCGTCAAGCTCGTCCCGCCGGTCATGAAGCAACTCGATGCAACGTTGCCCTTGGAAGATGTGAAGACGATGTCGCAGCAGATTCGCGAAAACATTTTTCTCGATCGCATCATCAGCATCTTGTCCGCCGCGTTCGCACTGCTCGCGACCCTGCTCGCCGGAGTCGGGCTATACGGCGTGCTTTCGTACTCCGTCGGGCAACGCACGCGCGAGATCGGCGTGCGCATGGCACTTGGCGCCGACGCGGCCCGCGTCCGTCAGATGGTGTTGCGTCAGGTTTTGAAGATGCTGCTTGTCGGCGGTGCCGTGGGCGTCGCGGCGGCGCTGGGCGTCGGGCAAGCAGCGCAGTCCATCCTGTTTCAGCTCAAGGGCTACGACCCGGTGGTGTTCGTAGTCGCGGTTGCATTGCTCTCGATCATTGCGCTGGGGGCCGGTTTCATCCCGGCACGACGCGCCGCACTCGTGGACCCGATGCAGGCGCTCCGCTACGACTGACGCTGTGCGTCGCCGCTCTCGCTCCCCGCTGATCGTCCCCACTCCACACTTAACGCCACTGCATGGACGTCGCTCGTGAACCGCGCAAAAGGACCGGTCGCAATTTCCTGATTGGCGGCGGTGTAGTCGTTGTCGTTGTGGTGGCCATTGCCACCGCGCGCCTCGGTCCGGCTTCACCTGCACTCGAACGCACGATGGCGTTGATCGATTCGGTCTCGCGTGGTGACGTTGTGCGCGATGTGCGCGCACCGGGTACGCTGGTGCCTGAGCAGATTCGCTGGATCACGGCACAGGCTTCGGCGCGCGTAGAGCGGCTGGCGTCGGAAGCGGGACAACAGGTCAAGTCGAACGATTTGTTGCTCGAGCTTTCCAATCCTGACCTGCAGATTCAGACGATGCAAGCCGAGCAGCAGGTGCAACAGGCTCAGATCGATCTGCTGAATCTGAAGACCAATCTGCGCAGTCAGATTCTGACACAGGAAGGAGTGGTTGCCTCCATGCGAACGCAGTACGTCAACACGACGCAGCAGGCAACCGCCGCCGATTCACTGATTCGTCTCAAGTTGATGGCGCCGTATGAGGCTAGCAATGCGAAGGCTCAAGCCGATGAGTTCACGACGCGGTTGCGCGTCGAGCATGACCGACTCGCGCTGATGTCGCAGGCGATCAACTCGCAAATTGCCGCGCAGGGCAAGCGTGTGACGCAGCTGCAGGCGATTGCCGCAAATCAGCAAAACCGGTTGCGGTCGTTGCAGGTGCGTGCCCCCGAGTCGGGTGTGCTTCAGGATCTGACGCTGCAGCTTGGACAGTGGGTTCCTGAAGGCACCGCGCTCGCGAAGGTCGTGCAACCTGGACGGCTCAAAGCGGTGCTCCGCATCCCCGAGTCACAGGCCAAGGATGTGCAGATCGGACAGAAGGCATCCATCGACACGCGCAACGGACTTATTCCGGGTCATGTCGCGCGCAAAGATCCATCGGCACTTGGCGGTACCGTAACCATTGATGTCGCACTTGATGGTCCATTGCCGTCGGGCGCGGTACCCGACCTCACCGTCGACGGCACCATCACGATCGAACGCATGGTGAATGTGCTGCACACGGGACGTCCGGCGTTTGGTGCCGCTGGCGGTACGGTTGGTCTCTTCAAGGTTGTTGACGGCGGCAATGCCGCGATCCGGGTACCTGTGGAATTGGGGCGCACGTCGGTGAACAGCGTCGAAATCGTTCGCGGTCTGCGGGCGGGTGACAAAGTGATTCTTTCCGACATGACACCCTACGCGAATGTCGAGCGCGTTCGCATCAAATAGCAGACTTCATCTTGAAATGGCGTACTTCGCCACCGCGGCAATACCAGTTACCCGCCTACGACTCACCGCACACGAGGTCACAGCAATGGCAACCAGCGACGACGCACTCATCAGCCTTTCGGGCATCACGAAGGTGTTCCAGACCGAAGAAGTTGAAACCCACGCGCTTGCCGATGTGAACTTCGAGATTCGCAAGGGCGAATACATCGCGATCTCCGGCCCCTCGGGGTGCGGCAAGACCACGCTGCTCTCGATCCTTGGCTTGCTCGACAGCGCGAGCGGTGGTCGGTACATGCTCGATGGAGAGTCGGTTGCGTCGCTTGCACCAGCGGAGCGTGCGCGCGTTCGAAATCGCCAGATCGGATTCATCTTTCAGGCGTTCAACTTGATCGGCGACCTGACCGTGTTCGAGAATGTTGAACTGCCGCTTACCTATCGCAACATGGACGCGACCGAACGCAAACGTCGCGTGAACTCCGCCCTCGATCGCGTGGCCATGTCGCACCGCGCCAAGCACTATCCGGCGCAGCTTTCGGGCGGTCAGCAGCAGCGCGTTGCCGTCGCGCGCGCGGTGGCCGGCGATCCCGCCATTCTGCTGGCCGACGAACCGACAGGCAATCTCGACTCGACCAATGGCGAAGCCGTGATGCAACTGCTGCGCGATCTCAACAAGAATGGGGCGACCGTGTGCATGGTGACACACGACTCGCGTTATGCGCAGCATGCAGATCGTGAGGTGAATCTGTTTGACGGACGTGTGGTCGACGCGCTCGCGAGTGTGTAGCCACAGGAAGCGGCTGAGTCACTCGTCCGGCTGCTCTTTGCCCTTCGCCCGATAGCGCGCGAGCCACGACTCGCTCCAACTTGCAAATACGCCCGCGCGCAATGCCTCGCGGGCGTGTCGCGTGACATCAAGCAGGAAGGTCACATTGTGCAGTGCGAGCAGCCGGAGTCCGAGCATCTCTTCGCTCACAAACAGATGTCGCAGGTAGGCGCGATCGTAATGCGTGCAACATGGACAGGTGCAGCCTTCCACCAGCGGACGCATGTCGGTTCGGAACTGACTTTTGCGTACCTGCACCGTGCCATCCGGCGTGAACGCCGTGCCGTGGCGCCCCATGCGCGTTGGTACGACACAGTCGAACAGGTCGATGCCGCGACGCATGCCTTCAACGAGATCGTCGGGAAAGCCAACGCCCATGAGATAGCGGGGCTTGTCCTTCGGCAGCAGCGGCTCGCATACGTCGAGCATGGCGTACATGTCAGGCTTTGACTCCCCCACCGACAGTCCACCAACGGCTACACCAACCCAGTCGCCCGTAGTGAGAATGCCCGTCAACGACGCGCGCCGAAGTTCAGCGTGCGTACCGCCTTGCACAATGGGAAAGAGTGCCTGCGGAGGTGCCACCAGGTCGGTGGTCCTATCGAACGTAGCAAGTCGCGGTGCACCCTCCGGCACCTCGTATTGCGTTGCCGGCGCCCGCCCTTCTCCTGTGATGCGATCGAACTCGATGCGACAACGTTCGAGCCAGCGCAGACTGCGCTCCATCGCTGCGCGCGACGCGCTGAACTCCGCGCCCCCGGCAATGAGTTCGTCGAGTTGCATGATCACATCAGCGCCCAGGTTTCGCTCGATGCGCATGACGGTCTCGGGGGTGTACAGGTGCAGCGACCCGTCGAGATGACTCCGAAACTCGACGCCGACTTCCTGCACCGTACGCAGTTTGGCAAGCGAGAAAACCTGGAAACCGCCTGAGTCGGTAAGCATCGGCCCTTTCCATCGAGCGAACGCGTGTAGTCCGCCAAGCGCGCGCACCATCATATCGCCAGGTCGCAGATAGAGGTGGTATGCGTTCGACAGCATCATCTGTCCACCGGCGTGCGCGACCTCGTCCATCGACAGGCCTTTGATCGTGCCGTGTGTCGCGACGGGCATGAATGCGGGCGTCTCCACGACGCCGTGGGGCGTCGTGAAGAATCCCAAGCGGGCGGTGCCATCGTGGTGCGACGTGCGAAACGAAAACGGCGCGCCGACGCCCGCCACAGCATCGCTCACTTGGCCAACAGGAGTTCGATCGGCTGGCCCGCAGGCGCAATCTTCACGAGACGATGCGCCGCATCTTTGGAAATGAATAGCGTCGCCCCCGCTTCACCGCCCTTTTGCTCCACCTTCCACGTCTCGAACGTGCCGGCCGGTACTGTGACCGATTCGCTGCCCACGACGGTCAGGGTGATCGGCTCGACAGTCCCCTTGCCAGCGCTGAACAGATTGAGCGTGAACTTCGCATCGGCTGCCCAGCGAAAGAGCGGCAGTACGCCCTGCAACGCATCGCTGTCGATCGTGCCTGCGGGGATGGCCACATCGATTGCCTTGCTTTGCGGCCCGGTTTGCGTTGGCGTCGTTGCGCTGCCCTTGGCGCGGCCCGCCGCGAACGTCACGTCCGTCTTCATCACCTGCCCCTGCATGGTCATCGTTTGCGCGAGCGCGGTCGGCGCGAGTGAGGCGTCGGTGTCGAGGATGGTGGTCTGCACCATCATGCCACCCATGATGTTCGTGTTTTCACGCACGGTCCACCCTCCGGCGCGAGACTCGAGCGTATACACGGACGATCCCGCCGGGTTGCCCTGCACCGACACGACGAACGAGTCGCGGCGCGCCGTGAGCTTGGTGAAATCGAGTGCGAGCCCCATCGCGCGCGGTGTGAAGTCCGACGGCGTCATCGGATCGCCGTCGACGCTGACAATCTTGATGGGCGCGATCGCTTTCAGTTTGTCGTAGATCTTCGCACCATCGCCGACGACTACAATCAACGCCTGCGACGGCTTGATGATTCGCTTGGCGGCGAGTTGGACCTGCCCGACCTTCTCTGCCG
>JAYUWD010000029.1:0-7654 GCA_043753735.1 Gemmatimonadaceae bacterium | reverse complement strand
CGACGGCGGCCGGCATCGGCGGCGGCGCGGTGCGGCCAAACTCCATGGCTGGCCGAATGAACGGCAGATCGATCTTCGGGACCTTCGAGGCCACGACTCCGCGTGCGGGACCGGCGTAGGCTTCGGTGCGCGTGCCGCGGTACTTCGCATCGGTGCCATTGGGGAGCGACAGCCAGCCGAAGAACGCGGAATCGGTGACCGAGCCGGCCAGCAGCATGGAGCCTTCCTGACCGAGCGGCTCACCGGCGAAGGTCGCTTCGAGACGACCCGTTTCGGCAATGATGCGCACGCCGGACAGGTTCACCGGGCGACGACCCCCCATTTCGATGGTGCCGCGAATGCGATTGAGCGGCCCTTCGAGGCGCAGCGTCGCGTTCTTGAACGTGCCCTGATCATCGGACGTGATGGCCCACGTGCCGCGCGGATCGATCTGCGGCGGACGACTCACGCCATAACGCGTGCCCTGCACCCAGACGTCACGCACCGCCGATTCCTGGGTGAAAAGATCGCCTTCCGTGACCACGAGATTGGCGGCCTTGCCCACGGCGATGGTGCCGTGCGTCTTCTCGATGCCGAGCCACGCGGCCGGCACCGTGGTGAGTGCTGCAAGCGCCTTGTCGGGGGAGAGGCCGCGGGCGACTGCGGTTCGGAGGTTGGGGAGGAACTGCGACAGCGTGGAAAGCCCGTCGGCGGTGATGGCGAAGGGTACGCCCGCTGCGGCAAGCTGCGCGGGATTCGTCGGCGCGAGATACCAGTGACGGAGGTCGGCGAGCGTCACGTTGGAGGCGGCTTCCGGGTTCGCCACGTTGGGTGCGTCGGGAAAGGACAGCGGCACCACCATCGGTTGCGTGCGACCCTTGAGGATGTCGATCAGTCGATATTCCTGCCCGTTGCCGCGGAACCACGGCGTCAGCTTGTACTCCTGCGCGAGCTTGTAGGCGCGCAGGTATTCCTCTTCGCTCGTGGTCTCGAAAAATACCGGCTGCGTGCCCTTCACCGACTTTCCGAGCGCGGCGAGCGCCTCACTCGTTTCGGGTGGAAGAATCGAGCGACCGCTGGTTTCGTAGGCGCCCCAGGCGCGGATGTACCACTCTGCGTCCATGAATGTCTGCTTCATGAGCGCGAGGGTACCCATGGCGGAGTTGGGATACATGCCGCCGAGCGCGAAGGAGCGCTGGAATCCGATGGTCTGCGCGAGATCGGGGCGCAGCACGCGCTCGCGGATGCCGCCATTGCCGAGGTTGAGGACGGAGGCGGTGCCGCGGAAAATTCCTTGGCGCGGTACGGCGAGTGCGGTGCCAAAGCCGAGCGAGCGGAGCGCGACGCGACGGGTGGAATCATCCTTGAGGTTGGACGTGGTGCTGAACCACGCGCGGACCTGCGGATTCCAGTGCGTCGGACCCACGTCGCCACCCTGTGGGGGCGCGTCTCCACCGAGATCGGCGGAGGCGTCGATGAACCCTGGGTACACGGTGAGGCCCTTGAGATCCCAGACGCGCGCACCGGCGGGTGGGGCCATTCCGGCGCCGACGGCGATGATCAAGCCGTTGCGTACGACGATCGTGGCGTTGGTCAGGACTTGGCCAGGGGCTGTGACGACACGCGCGCCGACCAGGGCATGGAAGCCCGTGGAGTTGTCGCGCAGGCCGGCGATGGGCTCGGTGCGCGAGGATTGCTGGGCCTCGAGTGAACCGGCGGCAAGCGCCGCAATGCCGAGGAGGAGACGACGAAACACTCTCACGAAAAGCTCCCGGAAGACGGCCTGATTACGGTCGTCGATGGAGAAGAAACAGAAAAGAACAGGCGCGGATACCGCGCGCGGGCTACCGACAGCAACGCAGGCGAGTGGGTATATGTTGGCGCGGGGACCGGCGGTCGGAAATCGCTGCGGCGCGGCGCGGACCATGATCTTGACGGCGTGCGTTACGGCGCGACTACCGTTGCATCAGGGCCCAACATCGCGGATCCTCCCGGAGGCCCGCAAAGTTCGGATCGATTTGCAGCCAACTGGGCGTCACAAGTCCCGGCAGCCGCAAGAGCGTGTCCGTCAGCGCGATCGCCCGATCCTTTTCGCCGCGCAGCGCGAGCAATTCGGCCAGTTGCAACGATATCCCGGCGCCCATGAAGCCATGTTGCCGAATCGAGCGCGTCGCATCGGCACTGTTGCCCGGCGCAATGACGGGGCAACAAGGCCCGCCATTGCGCCGGCGAACGCCAGGAGCATGCGCAGGTGCTCTACGCGTAGCAGTGATTAAGTCGTTCGCGAATGGCACGAATGGCACGAATGGCACGAATGGCACGAATGGCACGAATGGCAGAATCGGCTAACGCGATCTGAGTGCTCGCGTAGTGTCGCAGCCACGCGTTGAATAACGCAAACTGTAGTAATTGGCCGGCTGCGCGCTTCGCCGGAACTGGCGCAAGGCTTTCTGACGCGACGGGGAGTTGATCGCCCATGCCTGGTTCCAGTCATTCATGAGCACTGCGATCACGTCGATACGGGCGATCGAATCGGACAGTGACGCGGTCAAGGCGTGGGCGGCCGCCAGGTCGCCACGCATCACAGCAATCCAGATGGAATGCATCACGACAACCTTCTTGCGACAACCGGTCAACCGCAGCGCTCGATCAATTTCCGTCGAGGCGCCCGCGTATTCGTGGTGGCAGATCAACAAAAGTGCGACACGGCAACCGCCGATAAACTGCGCGGGTAGAGGGCGGCTCTTGTGCGCGCCACTCAATTCTCTCGCACTCAGCAGCGCGAGCTGTTCAACTTCTTCGCGCGAATAGCACAGCTCACCGACCGTTCCCGGCAGGAGATCGCGCTCAACTATCCCGAGTATACCAAATCCCTGGCACTAAACGACACACGCGCTAACCAAACTTCGTGGAGCTACTTCAAGAAGTGGAAGGCCAAGCGGGCGGCGGTGTGCCGTTGAGTCAGTGGTTTTCGGAGCTGCGTATGCGGGGCGTACTCCGCGAGGGCGGCGCCGCTTTCACCATCACGCGCGGCGAGCAACCGATTGTCTGAAAGTATTTCCAGTAGCTGACGCTGAGTTTGAGAGCGCTGGCTAGACGAAGATGGCGACAGCTACGTGGCCAGCATTCTGACCGGAGCTGCGCTCATCTCACCCAACCCTACGCGCCCGTAACCGGCTCCGACGGACACACCTCTCCCCGCTGCCCGACATCACGCTGCGTGAGCGCATTCGCCGCCGACAGCAGAGCCGTCGCCATGATCGGCTTCTGAAAGAACGCCGTCCCAACCAGCAACGGACCGGACCACCCTACGTCGCGGTCGGGGTAGCCTGTCAGGGCAATGACGAAGAGCTGTGGATCATGCTCGCGCAGGCTCCGAGCCAACGAGAGGCCATCAATGTCTGGTAACTCCGAATCCGTGACCAGCAGATCAGGGGCTTGCCCAGCGTCGCTGGCGCTCCGCCACGCCTGCAGCGCTTCGGTCCGGTCGTTGGCGGTGAGCACGGTCCAACCGGCACGTGTGAAGGCACGCGCCGCCCAGGCCAGCACGGCGGGGTAGTCGTCCACGATCAGCACACTCCGCGTCGGAGCGGCGGTCGAGGATGCGGGGATCCGAAGGTTGGTCATGCGTCGCTCGCCGGAGTCGCGGCACGGCGGGCGCGCTTGTTGTGGTACATCGCTTCGTCGGCTTCACGCAGGAGGGTCGGCATCGTCTTTGGCGTTGCGGGAGTCCACGCCGAGAAGCCGAGGCTCGCGCTGAGCGAAAATTCCTCATCGGGGTGCGCATTCCGGTGTCGTAACGCGTCCTCGAGCCGGGCCCGGATTACCGAAGTCATCGTGAGGTCTGCATTGGGCAACAGCAGCACAAACTCATCGCCGCCGAAACGCGCCACCACATCCGACTCCCGGCACACCTCGCGCAGCAGCGCGGCCATTCCGACCAACGCCTGGTCGCCGGCATCGTGTCCGAGCGCATCGTTGACGGCCTTGAACCCGTCCAGGTCGATCGTTGCCACGAGAAATTCGGCCTTCGTGCGCTCCGCGAGCAAGAGATGCTGCTTCGCCAATTCCAGAAAGCCACGACGATTGAGCAGCCCCGTCATGGGGTCGCGAATCACTTGCTGACGAAGCTTTTCATGCGCGGCTTCAAGGGAGCCCAAGGTTGCGCGGAGCTCGATTTCGGCCATCGCGGCGGCGGCCAGATCCTCGAGAATTGCGATCTGCCCCTCTGTCCACTGGACAGGCTTGATGTCGATCGCACACATCGCCCCCAACGTCTCACCCGCAGCATTCCGAAGCGGCACGCCGGCATAGGCGACGACACCGTCATCCACATAGGCGGGCTGCGCCATTACGAGCGGATCGACGCGCACGTCGTTGATCATCAGAACGGCATCGCGCGCCACCACGTGCTGACAGAACGAGTGGCTCAATGGCGCACCGCGCCCTTCAGCGGCCCAACCGGTCAATCCCGCCATCCCCGGAAAATGCTGGCGCTGATCACCGACCAGGGAAACCAAGGCGATTGGCGTGCCGAGGAGCTTCGTCGCCAACCGCGATATCCGGTCGAGCACGGGGTCCATGATCCCATCCAGCAGGCCGCTCGCGCTAAGGGCTGCGAGTCTGGTGGCGCTCGTGAGTCGGCGGTAATCCGCCGATGGCAATTCAACGCTTTCAGCCTGCGCTTTGCGCGAGGGACCGACGGGATCGGAAATCATCAGATGATTCGTCTGTGTGGCTGTGCCCCGGCTCGAGTGACCACCTTTATCGGCGGTCAAACCAGCTCAAACTGAACGTGGCGGCATGCATCAGATGGCGTTGCGATACACAACTCGCTTGGTGCCGTCGGCATGGCAGCACCGTCGATTGTCTGGAGTATCGACACGATTAAGGGCCATCTTGAGAAGGACTTCGGTCGATGGCACCTTCGTGTCTCTAAATCAAGCGCAGTCTTAACAGCCACATTTTCACCAGCTGCGTCAACAGCAGATACGCTGCGACCGTACCGATCAAGAGCGGCCAATAGGCAGCGGGTAGTGCGACAAACCCCAATGCGGAAGCAAAGGGCGATACAGGCAGCCACAGGCCAACCGCGAGCACCGCGCTGCTGGTGGCGAGTAGCGGCCAACTGGGCACGCTCTGCAAGAATGGAATCTTGTTGGTGCGAATGACGTGAATGACCAACGTTTGGGTCATCAGCGACTCGACGAACCAACCAGTCTGAAAGAGTGAAGCGTGCGCTTTGTCGTGCGCGCCGAGCACGAAGTACAAAAGCGCGAAGGTCGTGTAATCGAAGATCGAGCTGAGCGGCCCGATGCAGAGGATGTAGCGCCGGAGCTCGGGCATCGACCACGGCCGTGGCTTGGCCAACTGCTCTTCGTCCACATGATCGGTGGGGATCGGCAACTGCGAGAAGTCGTAGAGCAGGTTGTTGGTGAGGATCTGGATCGGTGCCATGGGCATGAAGGGCAGCCAGGCGCTCGCTCCGATCACGCTGAACATGTTCCCGAAATTCGAGCTCGCGCCCATCCGCACGTACTTGAGGATGTTGGCGAAGACGGCGCGCCCTTCGCGCACGCCCTCGGTGATGACAAGCAGGTTTTTCTCAAGCAGAATGACGTCGGCCGAGTCTTTGGCAATGTCCACCGCTGAGTCGACCGAAATCCCGACGTCGGCGGTGTGCAGTGCCGGCGCGTCGTTGATCCCATCGCCGAGGAAGCCAACGACATGTCCTCGACGTTGTAACGCGCGGATTATGCGCTGTTTGTGGCCGGGCGTGAGTCGCGCAAAAACACTCGGTGCCTCCACCGCAGCGTCAAGCGTCGCGTCATCCATGGCTTCGATCGCTGCTCCCAGCAACATCCCGTCAGTCGACACCGATACCTGTGAGCAGATCCGCCGCGTGACCAGATCGTTGTCACCGGTGAGGATGACGACGCGCACTCCGTTGGTGCGCAGCGATGCGATGGCGGGCGTGGCCGAATCTTTGGGTGGATCGAGAAAGCCAACGAAGCCAGCCAGCACGAGCCCTGCTTCATCGTGTACGCCATACGTCGCCTGCATCGGCGCGGAGCGGCTCGCCACGGCGAGGACGCGAAAGCCCTCGCTGCTCAACGACTCGTACTCGGTGCGCAACAGTGACGTATTTGCGCCATCGATCGGCACCGTCTTGCCATCGAGCTCCACCGACACGCAGCGCGTGAACGTTTCTTCGGGAGCCCCCTTGGTGATGAGCATGCGGCCTGCTCCTGGCGCTTCCACTACCACCGACATCAGCCGACGTGAAAAGTCGAACGGAATTTCGTCGACCTTGGTCCACGCAGGTGCCTTCACCACTTGATGCTCGATTTCGTGCGCAAGAATGGCATCGTCAAGCGCGCTCCGCAGCCCGGTCTGAAAGTGGCTGTTGAGATACGCCAGCTCCAGCACGCGCGCGCTATCCACGCCCCGCACATCGCAGTGCCGTTCGAGGATGATGGCATCCATGGTGAGCGTGCCGGTCTTGTCGGTGCATAGAATGTCGATCGCACCGAGGTTCTGGATCGCATCGAGCCGTTTGACGATAACCTTCCGTTTTGACATCGAGACAGCACCCTTGGACAGGCACACCGAAAAGATCATCGGCAGCATTTCCGGCGTGAGCCCGACAGCGACGGCGAGCGCAAAAAAGAACGCGTCCTTCCAATCATGCTTTGTGAACCCGTTGATCAGAAATACCAGCGGCGCCATGACGGCGATGAGCCGGATCATCAACCAGGTGAAGCCGTCTATCCCTTTCTGAAAGCTGCTTGGTGGTTCGTCGGTCTCGAGGCTCCCGACCATCTGCCCGAAGTACGTCGAAGCACCGGTTGCCACTACAACAGCGGTGGCCGACCCACTCTGCACACTGGTGCCGCGAAAGCAGAGTGTGCGAGCTTCGAGCGGCGCGACGTCGGATGCGTCGGGTATGTCTGACTTTTCCACCGGGAGCGATTCGCCAGTGAGGCTCGACTGTCCGACAAAGACATCCTTCGCCGAAATGAGGCGGATGTCGGCCGGCATCATATCGCCTGCGGCGAGTGTGATCACATCACCGGGTACGACTTCACGAACAGGGATTTCGCGTGGCTGACCATCACGCGTCACGTGCGCACTGACGTGCACCATGGCCTTGAGCGCGGAAGCGGCTGCGTCCGCACGCGATTCCTGCACAAAGCGCAGAGCCACGCCCACGACAATCATCACACCGATGACACTCGCCGCACGCAGATCGCCGGTCAGCGCCGAAACCGCCCCGAGTAGGCCAAGCAGCAGTACCAGGGGATTTCGGATCGCGAGCCACACTCTCGCGCTCCACCCAATCGCGCGCGCGCCCGGCGATTCGTTGAAGCCGACATCGCGCAGGCGTTGCGCGGCCTCGTTGGTGGTAAGCCCTGCGGGGCGGGTCTCCAGTTTTGTGAAGACCTCCTCGGCGTGAAGCGAGGCCACCGCCACCAGAAGTGGCGCGACGTGGATGTCGTCGGTGGACTTGAGTGCCAGCACCGGAATCGGTGCACGGCGACTGCGGAAGATGGTGCGGCGTCCGGGTAACAACGCGATGTGCCTCGAAGGTTGATGGGTGCAATGACTCGATCCATGTGCAAGAAGCTCGCTACGCCGTGTCGGGCGGTTGGCTGGACAGCTTCTTGCAAAGCTG